>NZ_CALXRM010000133.1 GCF_944390845.1 uncultured Brachyspira sp. | reverse complement strand
ATGAAAAGCTTTCAAAAATTTTATTTCTTCGTCTGTTAAATTAAAATCCATATTATTATTATACAATATATTAAAAATATTGACAAACTTTTCATTTTAACGAATTTTCTAAGACTATGGAAAGCGGTACAGGTTTCAAAATCTTCTCTCAAAATAAAAATCGATAAATTAAAAAATCTAGTATGTGTTCATCGCATACTAGATTTAAAACAACAGCAATCCTTAAAAATCTCGATAATAATTGCAACTAAAAAGTTATGCTTGACTTTTTTAGATAAAGAACAGAGTTTATTTCATCAATTAGCATTCCTGCTAAAAAATATCAAAAACAAATGCAGCATAAATTTATTTAAATCATTCAGGCAGTTCTTTGCCTTAATAATTTTTATCACTGCAGAAGGAGGAATATTTTTTAAAAAATACAATCACGGAGGCGGTTTAATGTTAGTACGAAAATTGACTTATAAAAAAATATCAGGCGGTATAGAATAATGGCAGAGTTAGAAAAGTTTTCGGCACTTTACGGAAAAATAGATTATCCTGCAGATTTATTAACAACACCTTTTGAAGTGCTTGAATATAGAACTAGATTAGGATTAACAACAAGCGAGTTTGAGTTTATATGCTGGATATTTCATTTAGTAAATAAAGATTTTAATGAAATTAGAGATAAAGATATCAGCAGAAGATGCACAAGACAAAGAAAAAGTCTTCAGGCAAAAGGCTATTTAAAAATAAAAATAGCAAGGACTTATCAGAAAGGAAAATTAATATCAAGCGGACTTGTATATGACTTTACTAATTTGAAAAATAAAATTGAAGAGCTGAAAGAGGAAGATAAAAAACTTCAGAATCTCGAAGCTCCTGTTACTGTGATATATGATGAGCCTAGTTTGTTTAATGAAGATGTGGACGAAAATCCAATATATCCTGCAAAACTTTTAACAGATGACAAAGAGATAAAAGAGCTTCAGCTTCAAAGTGAGTTTTTAGAAAAGTTTAAAAAATTGTATGAAGAGTTATTGCTTGAAAAATTAGATTATTCAGTGAGAGCAAGATATAAAAAAGAACTTCTAAATATTTTCAAAAATAGAATAAATAACAATATTAATGATATTTTAGAAACTGTAAAAACAAGATTTTTAAAACTTAAAAAATCAAACTCATTAGGAAGTCAGCCGTCATTGAAACTTCAGGATTTAACAGAGTATGCTCTATTAGAAACGCAGGAAGAAAAACAAAATAATACAAACAAAGAAAATAAAACTCAAAGCGAAGAAACACAGGAAACAAAAAAATATACAATACCAAGCGGAATTGATAAACTGAATTATTTATTAAACATTATAGAAGAAGGAGGAAACCTAGATGATGCGTATTCACAAATTGCAAATTGCGGATAGCAGTTACTGTCTGCAAAACTATAAAAAATATTTGGAAGAATTAAAATCAAAAGCAAGGGACGGAAAAGACCCAAATTGTACTAAATGCGACGAGTATGGATTTTTAAAAGTTTCAGATGATTTAAGTTTTTCAGGTAGAAGATACAGCCTGCCTACTATGTGCGATTGTGTCAGTGATGAAAAAAGTAAAATATCAGAAAAGATAGAAAGAATTGATAACCTTATAAAAACATATAATTTAGTGTTTGGTACATTAGATAATGAAATGACTTTAGATATTTTTGCAGAAAGATTTAATCAAACTGAGCTGATTAATTCTATAAAAAAATATTTGAATGTAGGAAGTACAATGTCATTATATTTCAGAGGGAAGAGCGGAACAGGTAAAACTACAATGCTTAAAATGTTATGGCAAATATACGCTATTAATAATATAAAAGTGATGTATATGAGAGCAAGCCATTTTGAAGATTTACATAAAAACTTATTTAATCAAAATGCTAAAGATAAAGACATAAAAGCTGCTATTGATAGAAAAATAGATAATGCCAAAAATGCAGATATTATTATGATAGATGATATTGATAGCGTTGGCTTTCATTACGCTATCGATGGATACTATAAAATATTTGATAATATAAGAAGCGGAGAAAAAACAGCTATTCTTACATCAAATAAAAGTTATGATGATTTATTAAAAGGTTTGAATAAAAAAACTGATGCAGAATATATGAAAGGCAGACTAACAAGCAGACTATTAAACTTGAAAATTATAGAAATAGAAATGCAGAAGTATAAAGAATTAATAACTACTTAAATAGTCAAAATATTATTTTGACTATTTATATAAGATTTTATTAAAAAATAGGAGATAAAAAAAGAAGGAGTGAGCCGAGCCGCCGAGACTGTTTACAGGCTTGGGAATTAGAAAGCGACCAAGTAGGCACCCTTACGGGTGGGCGAACATAGTAACAATGAGAGAAGTAAACTTTATAGAAGATAAAGGCCGTTTTGGCATAACTTTTATGTCTGATGATAAAGCAGAAGCTAACACTATAATGAATGCTATACAGAGATTTATATTAAAAAATAGTAATAAAGAAACTAAAGAAAATATTGATTTTTCTGTATGCCCTACTGGGGAATACGAAGGTACTATATGGATTT
>NZ_CALXRM010000132.1 GCF_944390845.1 uncultured Brachyspira sp. | reverse complement strand
AATTATGATACACCTATGTTATACTTTAAAAAACTAAGGAATACTTAATGCAATATGTCTGGCTCCTGTGCAATTAACATATAATTATATTATTAGATTTATTTGAAAATTAAGTAATAAATATTTTCTCTTTATCAAAAAAATATATATATTTCAATATAATAAGAAAGATGAATAGAATAATTCTACTCACCTTTTTAACTTAAAAATAAAAATTAATTATTTAGTATAAACTTTACCATTATGTTTTTCTTTAATTTTTAGAACAGTATCAGAAATCATATTAACAGATTCCATAATATCAGCAAAAACATCAGGCTTTATAGACTGTGCACCATCACATAAAGCATGTTCAGGATCATTGTGTACTTCTATAATCATACCATCAGCACCTGCAGAAATAGCTGCCAAAGTAAGAGGGAGTGCCATCCAAGATTTACCGCTTGCATGTGAAGGATCTCCAATAACAGGTAAATGACTCAAACGTTTTATTGCAGGAATTGCTGAAACGTCAAAAGTATTTCTAGTATAAGTTTCAAATGTTCTTATACCGCGTTCGCATAATACAACATTTTCATTTCCTTGATTAAGTATGTATTCTGCACTCATAAGCCATTCTTCTATAGTACTAGATAATCCTCTTTTTAATAATACAGGCTTTTTTAATTTACCAACCTCTTTTAAAAGTTCAAAGTTCTGCATGTTTCTTGCCCCTATTTGAATCATGTCAACAGTATTATCAAAATCTTCTAAATGTCTAATGGATACTATTTCACTTACTATAGGAATATTAACTTCTTCTCTTGCCAATTTTAATATTTTAAGTCCGTCCAATGCCAAACCTTGAAATGCATAAGGAGATGTTCTAGGTTTAAAAGCTCCTCCTCTAAGTATTGAAGCTCCAGAAGCCTTAACACTTTTTGCTATACTTATTAATTGTTCTTCACTTTCCACTGAACAAGGACCGGCAATAATAACAGGCTTACCCTCACCTATTTTCACACCGCTTACATCAACTATTGTATCTTCTTTCTTGAAAGCTCTGTTTGCTCTTTTAAATGGTTCTTGTACTTTTAATACTTTTGATACTCCAGGTAAAGATGATATTAAATCCCTATCTATCTTTGAAGTATCGCCTACCATTCCTATTATGGTATAGTCTACTCCTACACTTTTATGTATACCTAGACCGGCTTCTTTTAATCTTTCTATAATATTATTAACATGTTCTTCTTTTGCATTTGGTTTCATTACTACTATCATAATTTAACTCTCCTTAAAATAATTTTAAAATTTAGAATACTGAAATATAAAAATTGTAAGCAATGTATAAAGCATTATAATATTCAAGCGAACAATTTTTATTAGAAAAAATTTAAATATAATATGTTTGTTAATTAGAAATATAGATACACTGGCGCCTTAAACGCCATAATAGAAAAAGTAATAAGCAAGAATGCTTTTGAAATTGTTAGAATATAAATTACCTTTCATAGTAATTAATTATATACAAAAAAGATAAAAAAGTCAAGAAAAATAATTATTTTATTATTAATTATAAAAATTATGCTTCTTAATATTTTAATAAAATTACATTATCAAATTATATTTAAATATTATTTTTAATTAAAATTTTAATAAAAAAATAGGGCTTTATGTAAAAAACATAAAACCCCAATTAACAAATTAAAAAAATATTAAAATAATATTTTTAGTTTATCAATTTAAGCCAAAGATAAAGCGACTTCCATCATATTAGTGAAAGTTTTTTCTCTTTGTTCTGCAGTTGTAGCCTCTCCAGTAATTAAAGAATCAGAAATTGTTACCATACAAAGAGCATTAACTCCTGCATAAGCAGCATTCATATATAAAGCAGCAGCTTCCATCTCAACAGCTAATACTCCCATTTTAGCCCATTTAGGAGTAGCATTATTAGCACCATAGAATACATCAGATGAAACTATATTACCAACATGATAATTTATTTTCATTTCATCAGCTTTATTAACAGCTTTCCTTAATAATTCATAACTAGCTATAGGAGCATAAGTTCCAGGAAGTTCATACTGTGATGCATAATTAGAATCTGTACAAGCTCCCATTCCTATAACTAAATCACCAATATGTAATTTATCTACTAAAGCTCCAGCAGTACCAATACGTATCAAATTCTTACAGCCATAGAAATGTATAAGTTCATAAGAATAAATACTGCAAGAAGGCATTCCCATACCTGTACCTTGAACAGAAACTTTTTTTCCTTTATAAGTTCCTGTAAATCCAAACATATTTCTAATAGAATTATACTGAGTAACATTCTCTAAAAAATTTTCTGCTATAAATTTAGCCCTAAGAGGATCTCCAGGTAAAAGTATAGTTTCTGCAATATCGCCTTTGTTTGCTCCTATATGAGGTGTAGCCATATATTTACTCCTTTTTTTATTTTTTATATATACATTATAAATATGAATCAATATCAAGTCAAATATTAATTATTTTTTATTATGTTTAAGAGCCATAGATATTGCACACTTTTATTTTAAAAAAAGAAGGTATTCCTTATAATTTAAATTGCTATA
>NZ_CALXRM010000131.1 GCF_944390845.1 uncultured Brachyspira sp. | reverse complement strand
AGCAGCTTTAAGAAATGACTATGATATGGTTAAATTTTTAGTTGAAAAAGGTGCTGATGTAAATGCTAAAACACATTTTGAATATAGCTCAGTAGAAACTCCTCTATTACTCTCATTAGATAATGAAAATTCATCTGTTGCAGAATATTTAATAAATAATGGTGCTGATATAAATGTAACAAATGAGGATGGAGAGACACCTTTAATGTATGCTTCCAAAGTTCATAATATAAAAGTGATAGAACTTCTAATACAAAAAGGTGCTGATATAAATGCTTTCGATAATTATGGAAATACAGCCTTAATATATGGTGTAAATAATTTAGAAACAGTAAAATTATTAGTTGAAAACGGTGCTGATGTAAACTTTTATAAAGGAGGAAGTACTGCTTTAATATCAGCATGTGAGTATAGTCATGAAAGAAATATAGATGTAATAAAATATTTAGTTTCAAAAAATGCCAATATAAATGCCCAAGATAATGAAGGATACACAGCTTTAAATAAAACTCTTGATACTTCAGATGAAGGAAGTATTGATATACTAGACTTTGAAATAGCCAATTTTTTAATAGAGCAAGGTGCTGATGTAAACATAAAGAATAAACGAGAATATACTCCTTTGATATATCTTGGTATGGGTGAAGGTAATTTTAATAATAAAAGTTTTCAGGAATATCGTATAAAATTAGCTGAAGTTTTATTAGAAAAAGGTGCAGATATTAATGCTCAAGATTATGAAGGATACACTTCTTTAATGTGGGCTTGTGCATCATCAGGATCAAGGTTTGCTGAACCATTTGTTAAATTTCTAGTAGAAAAAGGAGCCGATGTAAATATAGAAGACGATCATGGAAATACTGCTTTAGATATAGCAAAAGATCTTAAACTTAGAAAAATTGCAGGTATTCTAAAAAAAGCTCAAAGAAATAGAAAGTAAATTTTGATGATTAAACTTGTAACTTTACATTTATAGTTAATTTAGTATAATAAAGTTATGAAAGATTTAGAAAAATTAAAACAAATATTAAATGAAACAGTTACAATAGATAATTTAAATAGAATTAATGACTATTTTATACGCTATTTATTTTCACATGAAGGCAATGAAAATATAGCTTTAAATTTCATTAATGCAGTATTTAAAGATTTAGACTTTGAAACTTTTAATAAAATTGAGATTTTAAATCCATTTAATATAGCAGAAAATTATGATGAAAAAGAGTCTATAGTTGATATCAAGGCTATCACAGAAAGTGGAATAACTGTATTAATAGAGATTCAGGCTAGAGGTAATGAAGATTTTATAAAAAGAGCCTTTATATTATTGGGCTTATAATTACAGCAGCAGTTTAAACAGAGGTTCTTTTTATGATGAATTAAAAGCAACTGTTAGTATAAATATTACAAACTTTATTCTTACAGATGAAGATAAAGTACATAGCTGTTATGTATTAAAAGAATTGAATAATAATAAAATTCTTACAGATCATTGTCAATTACATTTTCTAGAATTACCTAAATTCAATTTAAAAAATATTTCTGAAATAGAAAGTTTAGATAATATACATAAAGAATTCATTTCTTGGGTTAAATTTTTTAAGGGGGAAGATATGTCTATTTTAATGAAAGAAAATACTATATTTGAAGAAGTTGAAAAGAAATGCCGTACTTTTGTAAATAATACTCCTGTAATGGATAAATATAAAAAACGCGAAGTAGATACATATTTCTTTAATAAAAGCATAGAATTGGATTTAAAGAAAGCTAAAGAAGAGGGAATAATTGAAGGTGTAGAACGAGGTATAGAACAAGGCGAAAAAAATAAAGCAATATCTATAGCTAAAAACTTAAAAAATGCAGGAATAGATATAAAAATTATAAGCGAAAACACAGGATTGAGTGTAGAAGAAATAGAAAAACTATAACAAAAAAATTATGAGTATATGACAAATTCGCCGAAGGCGGACAGAGTCATTTGATATATACTTTCAGCGAATAATTTTTTATGAATATAGATAAATAAATAAAAATAAAACTATAATAAAAATTTCTTATTATAATAAACATCATTAAAAATCATAAAACAAATTCATTAATTTTATAAAATCCATTTTAATTGACAAAGTATAATAATTAATATATAATCCCGTATATACTTAGGGGGTATATATGAAAAATATTATTTACATTATTTCTATTTTTGTTTTAATAGCCTGCAGCGGCGGTAACAGCGGAAATACTAAACAAACAGAAAATACTCAAACTAATCAAACTCAAACAAATGAACAAGTATATATTAATCCAACAACTACAAATACTAATGAATATGTTCAAGTTACAAAAATGTATCCTATGTATTCTCAGACTTTCTTTTTAGCTGTACAATATAATAACATAGAAGGAGTTAAATCATATTTAGCTAAAGGAGCAAATCCAAATGCTCAAGATGAATACGGTTTTACAGCATTAATGTACGCTGCTTTAATGGGATATGATGATATAGCAAAATTACTTATAGAAGAAGGTACTGATGTCAATATTAAAGATAATGCAGGTGCTACAGCATTAATGTATGCTGCTAGAGATACAAATTATGAAATGGTTGAATTTTTATTAAAAAATGGTGCTGATGTAAACATTAGAGATACAGCAGGAGAAACTGCATTATATTATAGTATTAAGCATGATAGTTTCGGGCAAGAAAATGCTATAAAAATACTTAATTTATTAATAAAATACGGTGCTGATGTAAATACTAAAAACGATGAAGGAACATCTCTCCTTGATGTATCCTATAGAATTTCAGAATCTTTTGATAAAAATAAAGAAATGTTTAAAATATTAGTTGAAAATGGTTT
>NZ_CALXRM010000130.1 GCF_944390845.1 uncultured Brachyspira sp. | reverse complement strand
TTCTAGCAATTTAAATTATAAGGAATACCTTCTTTTTTTAAACTAAAAGTGTGCAATATCTATGGCTCTTAAACAAACAATTTTTAAATTTATTATTGATATTTTTATCCTAGCATATTACAATAGTATTGAGGTATAAAAATGGACAAAGAAATTGAAGATTTTAATAAAAATTTTGACGATAAAATTTTTGACATGGCATTCGTACTGAAAAGATCATGCTGCAAATACAATAAAATTCCTTGGGAAAAATATTATACTTTATTTGTTTCAGCTATAGCTTTAAAAAATATTACTGATAATCTAATTAGAGAAAATACACATATTATCATTAATAAAAAAGTTGAACAAGCTGAAGAATATTTAAAAATACTCAAAGATGAAAGCATAGTAAGATTAAAGGTGAGAAAAGAAAAAGATCCTGACGACTTCTATATTAATTTTTTACTTGAAGATATAGTTGATAGTAATTATAAAGATGATGATTTAAATAGCATATTAGAAAAATATTCAGAAATTATTTATTATAAAGATGAAGAATTAGGAGATTTTGAACTTAATAAAGATATAAACAGTTTTAAGAAAGAGATGCCTTGGACTGACAATAATATTTCAATCTTCTTTGATAATATCAATGAAGAGTTTAATACACAAAGTGTTGATATAATAAAAAAAATATTCGCTGATAAAAAAGATATTGACAGAAAATTAAAAGAGTGTGCTGCAGAAAGTATATTTAAACCTCATAATATGGAAAGAGAAGAATTCATAAAATCAATAAGCTTAACATCTATAAGCATAGATTCTAAAAACTACATAACATTTTATTTTAATGACGGCGACGGACACGTAATACCAGTAAATAGTGATTGGGATTTTAATTTAAAACCAATTACTAAACCAATGTTTTTTTAAATTTGCCTACTTCTTCCGCACGCTAAATAAATCTTAAAATATAAGTTTATCTATGATTCAGATTATATTATAAATTTTACTCACCGTGCGTTAATGAAATTCTAAATATAATCAACGCTTGGGCGGGTACTATAATTTATAAATAAGTTATAAAGATAGTGAATATTAAAATTTAAAAGTTAGTTATAAAGTATAAAGGGCGGGGAATGTAATAAAGTTTTAAAATTTCATTACACTGCCCCACCCTCTATCCTTTCAATTTTCACTCTCATTTTTATAATATTTTCTTTTTAATCTAAACTGTTATTCTAGCTGCCCACCCAAGATTTTTTTAAATTCATAACGTATTCACCACACGCAAAATAATTATAAAAAATACGGTTTAATAAGTAATACAATCTAATTATATTTATAATCTCTTTACCGTGCGTCAAAGTAATCAATAATATCTTTTTATATTTTTAAAGTATAGTATAATAATAAAAAATTATTTAGGCATTATTTATGAAAAATATAGAAAATAATAATCAAACAAACAAGAAAGAAAAAAGAAATTACCAAATGGATAATTATAATGTAATGATTAAATTATTTATATTATCTATGATAGTTTTTGCAGCACTTTATTTTGCACATAATTTACTTGTTTCTTATAGACTTGATAAAGCTATGGAAAGATATTCAAGCCCATTAGAAAATATTATTATCACTAAAGAAGAGTTTTATACTAATGTGATAATAACAGAGATAGAAAGCAATAAATTTATCACTAATAATATAATATTAAAAAGCTCATCAATAGAAGATCTTCAAAACGCATTCGCTGAAGCTATAGACAGCCACACAAAAAATCTTCAAATATCAATGAGCGAAATAGTAAAATCATCATCTGACACATTGAATTTCTGGTTCGCCTTTATATCTGTGGTAATGATAGTGTTCTCATTTGCAGGAGCATTCGTAAATAATAATATTTTAAATGAAGCAAGAGAACAGCTAAGTAATGTAGAAAAAGAAGCAGAAAAATCTCTGAAGCAGATAAAAGAAGAAACGGATAAAATAATTGAAGAAAATAATAAGAACGTAAAAATAAACAGTGAATTGAATTTAGGCTATCAGGCACATCAAAATCAAAAATATAAGGAAGCTATAGATTACTTTACAAAAGTTATAGAACTTGATGATAAAAATGTATACGGATATTTTAACAGAGCAAAAGCCAAGGCAGAATTAAAACGATATGAAGAAGCAATTAAAGATTTTGACAAAGCTATAAAATTAGATAATAATAATTTATTAGTTTATTATTTTAGAGGAATTACTAAAGCAGATTTTGAACAATATGAAGAAGCAATTAAAGATTTTTACCAATGTCTAGAGTTAGATGAAAGTGATGTAGATTTTTATAATAAAATAGGTTTCTATAAAATTAAATTAGCGAATATTGAATTAAAAAATAATAATATTTCAAAAGCAAAAGAGTTATTAAATGAATCTATAGAATATTGTGATAAAGGAATTGAAATAGTTGATGATGATGCTTCAATATATGACACTAGAGGATATGCTAAAACTAAGCTTGCTAATATTGAGAGATATAATGGAAACACAGAAAAAGCCATTGAAATATATAATGAATGTTTGAAAGATTTTTATAAAGTTGAAGAATTAGAAAATGAAATTCCAGAAACTTTTAATAGTATAGGCTACATTAAAAATATACTTGCCAACATTCAAAAAGAAAATATTTCAGAATCAGAATATAAACACTTAAAAGATGAGGCTCTGCTTTATTTTGAAAAAGCGTACAAAATAGATAATGACAAATTAAAACCAAAAATGGAAAAGTACTTGATAAAGCTTGCAAAAGAAAATGACCGTGTGGGTATAGAGTTCTGTACTAAAAATGGTATTGATTATTTATGATATTTCATAAAAATAATTGGAGATAATGGGGCTCGAACCCACGACCCTCACAATGCCATTGTGATGCTCTCCCAAACTGAGCTATATCCCCTAGTGTTGAAAATGATAAATTATTTTAAATTAAAAGTCAATCTATTTGTTTTCTTTATTATGTTTAAGAGCCATATATATTGCACACTTTTATTTAAAAAAAAGAAGGTATTCCTTATAATTTAAATTGCTATAAATAAACCCAAAGGAATACCTATGAAACAATATAATACAAATCAGAAAAAAAAGATAGTATTAATTATTAATAAAGTTAAAAATAAAAGAGTACAGGCATTAAAATTTAAGGGGCTGTCCTAGATAACTAAAAAAGCTCCTTTTGTGCTAAATTATATATAATTTCTAATTGTTTTTCAACTT
>NZ_CALXRM010000129.1 GCF_944390845.1 uncultured Brachyspira sp. | reverse complement strand
GTGAATTATCAATAGTATTAGCAGAGAACTTTCATCTGTTTGAAAATTGACAAAATATATTTGTTTAGGTATATACTAAAAATTCTTAAGTCTGTCAATCGATGCACTTTATATAGAATTATCAACTTTTTTGTCGCACACGCTCTGCGGACTTCGTCAAAGTTGCAAAAAACGCAACTTTTATAACTTTATATTAAAAACATGCCTATTAAATATAGGATATAGTCTAAAAATGCAGTTTTTTCGGTTCTTTGTGCCAAACCACAGGCACTCCTTTCAGTCGCAGTACTTCCTTCGGTCGCAAAAAAGTGGGGGTGTTACGAAGTACGCAGAGCGGTGGGGCTAGTCCCAACAAATAATAAAAATAATAAAAATAATTTTTGACAAAATATAGTTGTTTAGGTATATGCCGAAAATCATTACATAAATTTAAGGCTTTTAATTTTATGAAAATATTAGATGAAACTGTTTTATTTGAAGATAATAATTCATATCCGGCATTTCCAAGCATTATAAATCTTGATAATAAAAGACAATTAGTAAGTTTTAGAATTGCACCAAGAATAAAGAAACATTATTCACATCTGCATTCATTAAGTAAATCAATGCTTGCTATTGTTAATAAAAATATACAGGAAAAAATATTTGAATTTGCTGAAGAAGATGATGCTGCCAAACAAGATGCTCAGCTTTTTAGAGTAGATGAAAAAACTATATTGGCATACTATTTTAGATACACATTCCACCCTATGAATGAAAAGGAATTATTAAAAGACAGCACATTTATAGAATATGATAATACAATAGCATTGCTTAGCGGTATAGGTGTATGCATTAGCTATGATAATGGTAAAACTTTTTCAAATCCTTATACTATAAAAATAAGTAAAGATAATGCTATAATGAAAAATTTCGCCATTAGAGGAAGTATGTGTAAAATATCTGATGAAATACTTGCTCCTATATATGCCTATAAAAGTAATACAAATAAAAAAGATCCTAAATATCAATGCTATATTATTTCATCTAAAGATTTAATCAATTGGAAAATAAAAACTTTTCTATGTGAAACTGAATTTAAAAAGATAAACGATAAAAAATCTAAAATAGAATATGTTGAACCTTCACTGCTTAGTTATAAAAATAATATTATATCATTCATAAGAACACATGTAGATAATGAGTACGGACTTACATCTATAAGCTTCTCAAATGATAAAGGCAAAACTTTCTCAAAACCTATATTCACAAATATAAAAGGCTATCCTTTGAATCCTTTAATTTTAAATAATGGAAAATTACTTTTAACTTATGGATATAGATTAAAACCTTACGGCATAAGGGCAATATTGCTTGACAGTGTTGAAGATGTATTTGATATAGAAAAAATTAATTACAAAGTTGATAATGATGAAATTATAATAGATTCTTCTATGAAAAGTACTGATTGCGGATATCCTTGGTGCGTGGAAAATAATAATATAATATCTTGTGTGTATTATGGCTATAAAGACAAAAACAAAATGAGAAAAATATATTTAAAAAGGTTTACTTTAAATTAAAAATATAGTATAAAGTAAATATAACTAAATAATAATAAATATCAATAATATTTGTTTGGAGGTTTATTTATGGACGATAAGGATATAATGGATCCTAATGTGTATCAGCTAAAGAATAATGATTGGGAAATCATAAAAAACGATGAATGCACTATTTATAAACTTCTTGCTTATAAATTATCATCTTGGAGTGAAGATACATATTTAATAATCAAACTTAATAAAGAATACAAAGAAGTTATTATTGATTGGAACAGTGCCGATTTTGTATTTGAAAAGCATAAAATGTTTTTCAGATTTGATAATGATTTACCGGATAATTTGGACTGCAAAGCCAGTGAAGACAAGAAAAGTTCTATAGTTTTAGATGCTGATTATGTTTATGATAGTCTTACAAAGGCAAATATGTTAATAATACGTGCATCACTCGAAAAAAGCAAAACAACAAGAATGTTTGATGTTTCAAAATTCAAAGATTTGATAAATTAATATATAACTTTTTATTTTACAGTATACTCTATACTTTTAATAATGTATATTAGGAATATAGTATATACCTAAACAAGTATATTTTGTCAAAAATAAATTTATATTTTTATATCTGGGGCTTTGCCCACCGCTCTGCGTGCTTACGCAATACCCAAGTTCTTTTACGACCGAAGGAAGTACTGTAAGTATTGGTATAAAAGAACCTATATCCTCGACAGGCTCGGATACGCTTCGCGAAGAACTGCATTTTTAACCTAAAATCAGGGTATTATACCATATTTGATACATATTCTTAAAATATAAAGTTATAGTAATTGCGTTTTCGCGAAGCGTATCCGAGCTTGTCGAGGATACAGCAACTTTTTCCCGCCGCACACGCTCTGCGGACTTCGTCAAAGTTGCAAAAAGTGCAAGGACAGAATTAGTACTAAATCATACTAAAATTGTTTTACATGTAATATAATTTATTAAATTAAATCCCAAATTTAGTATTTCGCAAAGTGTATCCGAGCTTGTCGAGGACATAGGTTCTCGCCGAAGTCGGGCTGTGCCTTATACCAATACTTGACAGTACTTCATTAGGTCATAAAATAACTGTGGTACTGGGCAAAGCCCTGCAGATATTTTAAATTTAAAAAATTTATTTTGACAAAATATAGTTATTTAGGTATTCAATACTTATTTCATAATAAAATTCTAATATTTTTATTTTTACTATAAATGAATACATTTATTTAATACAAAAAACTCCTATATAAAAACATAGATATTTTTATATAGGAGTATTATTTTTTAAATATTTTATTTACTGATTTGAAGTTGCTTGAGTATTAGTATTATTAGTTGGTGCTGCTAATGGAGCTGTTTGCTGCTGAGTGTTATTATTTGTTGTATTAGTAGGAACACTTTCAAAAGCAGTTTTTTGAGTACTTATAGCAACAGATATAAGCAAAGCACCTACTATAAATATAGTAGAAAGAAAAGTTGTAGCCTTACTTAAAGCGTTTCCTCTTTGAGAACCCAAAACATTAGATTGAGCATTTGAGAATAAACCTTCAGCTTTACCGCCTTGTATGATAATCAATAATATTAATAATACACATATTATAGAATAAACTACTATAGCTAATGTAAGTAAAGCACTCATATATATTTCCTTAAATTTAATTTTCAATATTTTATTATATATAATTATACCATTTATGAAATATTTTTTCAAGTTAAAAAACTTATTAAATTTGTTTAAGAGCCATAGATATTGCACACTTTTAGTTTAAAAAAAGAAGGTATTCCTTATAATTTAAATTGTTAGAAAT
>NZ_CALXRM010000128.1 GCF_944390845.1 uncultured Brachyspira sp. | reverse complement strand
ATTATGATACACCTATGTTATACTTTAAAAAACTAAGGAATACTTAATGCAATATGTCTGGCTCCTGTGCAAATTTAAAAATTGTTATTATAGTTGTTTAAAAATTACTTGACAAAATTATTAAAACTTAAATATGGTAAATATTTATTAATTTAGTTTTGAAACAAATCTATTATATATCCCGCCCTTTATTCTCTATAACCAACTATCGAATTTTAATATTTATTATCTTTATAATTTATTTAGAAATTATAGCACCCGCCCAAGTGTTGAGTAGATTTAGAATTTCTTTAACGCACGGTGAGTACAATTTACTATATAATAGAATTAAAATTATAGATAAATTTATGTTTAAAATTTTATTCTACGTGCGGTAAGTAAATTTAATTATCCTTCTATATGAGCATCTTCAAAATTAAAATCATAGTCGCTTTCTACTACTATAGAGTGTCCCCAGAAAATATCGCCGTCATCAAACCAAAATGTTATAATATCTTCGCTTATAGTTATAGATGCTAATGTTATTAATTTTGAGAAATCTTCTTTGTTTATATGAGGCTTGTCTGCATCATCGTTCCAGTTGTTGGCATCTTCAAGCATATTTTCTGATATATAGTCTTTTAGTTTTTCGTCAATATCTTTTTTATCAGCGAATATTTTTTTGATTATATCAACACTTTTTTTATTAACTTCTTCATCAATATCATCAAATAAAACTGATATATCATTATTATCAATCCAAGACATATTTTTTTCAAAACAGTTAATGGATTTATCAAGCTCAAAATCTCCTAATTCTTCATCTTTATAATAAACAGGCTTAGAATATTCTTCTAATATAATATTTAAATCATCATCTTTATAATCATTATCAACTATATCTTCAAGCAAAAATCTCATATATAAACCAGATGAATCTTTTTCTTTTCTTACTTTTAATCTTACTATTGTTTTGTTTCTGAATATTTGAAAATAATGTTTGGTATCTTCAATTTCTTTTACTATAAGTAAATTTTCATTTTCTATAATTTCATTGGTGATAATATTTTTATATGCAATTGCAGATACCAATAAAGTATAATATTTTCCTTTTGACTTACCGGCGGATAAATTTTGCTTTTTTAAAACGAATGCTATGTCTAAAATTTCATCATAGAAATTGCTATTGAAGTTTTCAATTTCCTTGCTCATTTTATATCCTTTATAGTTTATAATAATACAATATATTTATTTGATCAACTTTTTTGTCGCTCAAAAAAGTTGCAAAAAACGCATATACTAGAACTTTATATTGAAAAGATAATTATTAGATGTTCATAATGTAATAATTTTATTTGAAAAATATTGCAAAAAAAAAATTATTTGTTATAATATGTAAATATAAAAATATGAGCAAATAGGAAACTAATTATGAAAAATATAATAGTTTTATTTTTATCATTACTTATAGTGTGTTGTTCTGAAAATAACAAAAATAAACAAATAGAAAGTGATAATTCTATAAACACAAATAAATCAGATATGTTAGCGGTATCTTTATATAGTAAAATAGAAATAGCATATAATACATATAATTATGATGCTATACCTGATTTATATATGAAGTTAACTAATGAATATCCAGATTATAGTGGTATATCAGAAGCAAGTAAGATGTATAGTTATGCAACAAATAAAGAATTAATCAAAAAAGATTCAGATTTAAGAGAAAAAAATAAGGAGAAAAAGGAAAAATTATTTGAACATTATTTTTCTTATAATATGTATTCAAATTCAACAATGCCTGTAAAAATACATGAAGAAATAATAGCATTAGTTGCAAAAGCTCATAATATATCAGAAAATGAATTTGCTCAATTATATAACGATTATTATAGAGAATGGTATAACGAAAGAATAAAAAAAATTAATTATTAATATTGTGAAATATGAGATTTAGAAAAAGTATAAAAATATGCAAAGGACTAAAGGTTAATTTATCTAAATCAGGATTAAGTGCTACAGTAGGTGGAAGAGGATTATCTTTTAATTATGGTAAAAAAGGCGGATATGTAAATGCTTCAATTCCAGGTACGGGATTACATACTAGAAATAAAATAATAGGAAGTTCAAAAAATACATATAAATCATATTCTCCTAAAAATAAAAGTTATTCTTCTTATAATAGTTATGATGATTATGATAGTAGTACATTATTTTATTTAAGTATTAAAGAAGATGGCGGAGAAATTGTTATTCTAAATGAAGATAGGATTGAAATTACAGATGAAACTATTATAAAAAAAATTAAAAGGTCTGAAACTTATAAAGAAAAAAAAGAAGAATTATATGCTAAATTAAAAGATAAGATAGATAAAGAAGAAACATCTTTTATTGATATATATAAATTAACGCCTAAAGTTGTAACAGAAGATGATATTAAAAATAATTTAAATAATTTAGTAAAAGAGGAATATACCATTGAACCTTTTATTAAAGAAGAATTAAATGAAGATGAATTATATAATGAAGCCACTAATTTATCAAAAGGTAAAATAAAATTATGGCCATTTTGGACTTTTTCTAAAAGAAAAAAAGAATTTATAGATAATGAATTTAATAATTTGAAAATCTTAAAAATAGAAGATGAATTAGCAAAAGAAAAGTTATATTATGAAGAAGAGAAAAATAAGAAATTATTATTAGATCAAGAATTTGAAGAAGAATTTAATAATACAAAAAAACATTTAAATGATATATTATCTGGTGATGATATTTTTGTAAATGATACGATAACAAAAATAATTGATGACATGGAATTACCTATTGAATTTAATATCAATTTTGACTACAACTATGAAGAAAAATCTGTATATTTAGATTTGGATTTACCTGAAATAGAAGATATTCCAACAAAAAAAGCAAACTATTTATCTTCTGGAAAATTAAAAGTAAAAGAAAAATCTCAAAAAGAATTAAAAGAAGATTATTTAAAATGTGTATGTGGATTGGCATTTTTCTTTAGTGCATATATATTTAATGTTTCAACAAGAATAGAAAATACATTAGTATCTGGTTACACTCAGAGAGTTAACAAAAAAAATGGTAATGTTGAAGATGAATATATATATTCTATTTTAATAGAAAGAAATAAAATGAACAATATTAATTTTAATAATATTGACACAATATTAGCTTTTGATAATTTTAAAAATATAAAGAACTTCACTAAAACTTTTGAAGCCAAAACTATAATACCAGCAAATAATATTGAAGATATTACTAAATAATTATTAAACTTATTTTATATATAACTACTAGATTTAATGTTATTTTTACTTGCACTTTTTGGTTCTTTTTGCGGCGGGAAAAAGAACAACAAAAAAATTGGCGAACTTAAAAATTGTTAGTATATACCTAAACAATTATATTTTGTCAAAAATAATTTTTTTAAATTTTAAATATCTGCAGGGCTTTGCCCCG
>NZ_CALXRM010000127.1 GCF_944390845.1 uncultured Brachyspira sp. | reverse complement strand
AAATAAGAAAAAAGCGAAAAAAAGCCAAATCGATAATTTATTATCGATTTACTTATAGGCTTTTTTGAGCATAGCAATAATAAAAGCTGTTCTTTATTTTACTAAATAAGAAAAAAGCGAAAAAAAGCCAAATCGATAATTTATTATCGATTTACTTATAGGCTTTTTTGAGCATAGCAACAATAGGAGTATATATGATACCAATAATAACGGGCTTTTTGTCCAAAATAAACAAAAAAATCATTATAGCAGTCATAATGGTTTTAATAGTTTCTATTTTTATAGTATTAATAGCTGCTAAAGACAGTGAAATACATAAAAAAGAAAAAGAGATCGCACAGTATCAGGAAGATATTAAGGGCTTGGAGCTTAATAATCAAACGCTTCAAAATGAGATACTATTTATTAAAGAAAATGAGAAGTTTCAAAATAGCTTTAGTAATTCTAGCGTTATGATAGATAATTTATTTAAAACGAAAATCCGACCTGCTGATGATAAATCATCAGCACCGTATAGGGAGGATTTGAGTATAATAACAAAGGAAGAACATGAAACATTTAATAATATATCTAATAATTTTTATAAGTATTTTAATAATATTAGTTTCTTGCAGTACAAAAATAAAATATGTCAAAGTACCTCTTTCTACACCTCCGGAAATATTTATTATAAAAGCTGTTACAAACAGACAAGATTTAATGAGAAGATATCAAGAAAGTATTATAAAAATAGGCGAATGGCAGCTCTGGTACAATATACAAGCAGGCACAAATTATTATTTATATAAAAAATAAATAATATTTATACAGCTGCTTTTACCTCCGTGCAGCAGCTGTATGAAAACATCCATGTTTTATAGAAACGACAGCCGAGCAGCTGTTAAATTTATTTAACAGCTGATTACTGCGAGGCTGGAGTGATAACAATAATAGGAGTTTTATATGGCTTTAAGTAAACCTAACGAATATAAAGAAGTATCTGCAAGGCAGAGCGAAGAAACTGTGTATGCAGAGGATATTAATCAAATAATATCAAATATAGAAAAAATAAAAGGCGGACAAGCTAATGAAGCTCCTGTTGCAACTATAAAAGATATTCATGAACGTCTGCTTGCTTTGGAAAGCGGCTCTGTGATTAAACCGCCTTCTGATACTGGAGAAACTTTTGAAGAGGAAGTATATTCATTTGAAAAGACTACTTTAACTTTAGAAGCTGAAAGCGGAAACCAAATATTGAATAGTGATATAATAGAGAATATGAGTACTTTATCTCTAGTTAGAAATGCTGATGGAAGTCTTAATTTGAAAGGAAGTATTGAAATTAATAATGAAAGTCAGGGAGTTATAAGAACAAATAAACAAATTGATTTAGATAAAAGAAAATTAGCAGGTGTGTATTATGGAGGAATGCAGCTAATATACAAATATGAAAATAAATATTTATATATTGTTATAATTGCTTCAAAAATACAATCTAATATATTAGATATAGGAAATATAAAGATATATGATAACAATATAATATGTCCTCCAGATTTCAATTCTATAAAAATACTAGGTGATGAATTATCAGAAGATTTTGGTATATATCTAGTAAATGGTGTTTACAGATTAAAAGGTTCTTTTAAAGCTGCTAATAAGTATACAACCTTCTTCGTTAATCTTAGTATGCAGGAGTTCTTTAAAGACAAGCAGCAATATAGCTATTCTTCATTTAGTATAGGAATAACAACAGCAGAACCTTATTATACAGCAGTATCTATTGGTTCAATAACACCTAATCAAAAATATACTATGGATATAGAATGTCCGATTCAGCCAAGTATTTAGAGAGGTTATTATGAAAAGACAGTTTGATACATTATTTAAACACAATATTTTAAACAGTAAAGAGCATTATAATTTTTGTCCTAAATGCAATTATCTTTATGAAAATAAAATGATTTGCAAATGCGGACAATTAATACATTTTATACGTATTGATAAAAATATAGCAGATATCATTTTAGAGTTAAACAAAAAAGGATATAAAACTAGTCAGTGCTGCGAAGGGCATATTGAAGATGAATATTTCCATCCGTATATATACTTTAGTTATTTATTTGATGTTAATGTTTACGGTATGGCTAGGCAAATATCAGAAGTTATAGAAAGTGAAAATCTTCCTATTGAAACTGTTTATATGTTTAATAATCAAAACAAGCAGATAGGAACTCTATTTGAAGTAAAAGAAAGTAAAATAACAGAATTAGAAAATAACAAAGAAAAAATAAAAGATGTATTTATTAATAGTTTTAAGATAATAGCAGAAAAATTAAAAGTTTATAAATAATAAGCGAAAAGCCGAACGCCTCGATAATTTATTATCGAGGATCTTTATGTGAGGCTTTGAGCGATAACAATAATAGGACGCATTATGAAATATATTTTAGATATGCTTACATGTTCAAAAACAGGAAGATTATCAAGCACCAGATTTATTACTGTTATAGGATCTTTAGTTCTGCTTATCTGCATAGCTTTTTTAGTCTTCTCAAAAGACTCAAGGCTAGGAGAGGCTATGCCTTTTCTTATGGGCGGGCTTATAGGGCTTGAAGGATTTAAAAGTTATCAGTCAAAGTTTGAAGGCGATAAATAATAAATAATCAATATTACTATTCATATACCATTTTTTTCTCCTAAATTATAATAAAATGTTTTATGGGCGGAGCTTAAAAAGTTCCGCCCTGTTTTTATTTATTTTTATAAGATAAGCAATCAATATGAAGGTCAAAAGAATTACTCACATACTATTTTTTATTTTTTGACGGGTGTATCATAACAATTCCATTCTTTTTATCTTCTATTGTCATAGCTACTATTTTTTTTATTTTATTATTATCATCACGTTTTATTGCAAGAGTAATAAATAAACAATGACTGTATCCGCCGTTAGATTTTATCATATAAACTTTATGTTTATCATTGTAATATATCTCTTCGCTTCTTTGAAGTCTCCAGCATAAACCCTTAAAAATATCTGACAAAACAGGATATATTTTTTTCTTTTCATTTAAAAAGTCTATAACATTAGTTATATCTATTTCCCATATTATTGACATTCTGATAAAGCCTCTTCTATGTTTTTTATATCATTCTCATCTATTTCACCAAGCTTGTCAGCATGAACTGTATATAATGGAATTACTTCTCCTATATCAGCCATTTCCCATATTTCATTATGTGTAGTTTCGCTAATTTCTTTAGCAGTATAATCATTACATATATGATAATTATTATAGCTAATAGCGTCAACATCCTGAGCGGTTAATTTAGTTAAATCAGGATCATTTAAACTTACAAAAATAGTTTGTTCATAATGCCCATGACGCACTTTATGAATTGCTATTTTCTTTTCATTTTCCAACTCTTTTAATATTTCAAGTATATTTTTAGGTACTGGTCCGAATTGCCTTTTTATATATTCATCATTTGTTATTGATTTACCTGTATTAAAAAACATATCTGAATCTGAATAGAATAATATCTTATTTAATTTTATAGAACCTAATTTTATAGGATCATCACAGCTTGCTATTATATAATGAACTGCAGCTTTATATTTTTCACTATCAAGCATTTTATTACCTCCTCAAAATAATCGACAGATATAGTCTAATATATTTATATCTTATTTTCAATATATAAAAAATATTTTTTCTGTTTAAGAGCCATAGATATTGCACACTTTTAGTTTAAAAAAAGAAGGTATTCCTTATAATTTAAATTACTAGA
>NZ_CALXRM010000126.1 GCF_944390845.1 uncultured Brachyspira sp. | reverse complement strand
CACTTTTTGCAACTTTTTGCGGCGGGAAAAAGTTGAATAAAAAAATGACAAACTTAAAAATTTTCAGTATATACTGATTATACAAAAAACTAATAATTTATCTTACAATTAAAACATATCCCAACAATATTAGATTATATTTTATATTATAAAAAATATAATTTTATTTTCAGTGATATATACAATCATTTTGTATTATTAGTTAGAATAAATAAATATAAAAACTTTATTTTGACAAAAGTCGTCTTTTTACTTATAATAAATTAAAAAAAGTGGTTTCTATTATGCAAGAATTAATTTTATTTCCAAACTATAAAGCAAGAAATAATTATCTAAAAGACAAATTCAAAGTATATACTTTAGATATAACCGATTATCAAATACTGCATAGATATTATAAAAGCAGCAGAGAAAGATTTTTTGAAAATTATAAAATAGAAAATCAAAAAGAATATGTAGATGAATCAATAGCGATAATTAATATTCACAATGTTTTGAATACTTATAAATTAGAAAATAAAGATTCTTTAATAGCAAAGCATAATATTACTTATGAACTAGCATATAATTTGTATAAACTTATAGAAGAAACTACATTAGCAAAATTTTATGATTTTAAATTTGATTCTTATGATAATTTAAAAGAGATTAATGATATTATAAAAAAATATAAAGAATATAACAGAGAAAATAATTTCCTTGATGAATTTGATATATTTGAGCTTTTTATAGAGGCAATAAAAAATAGAAAATTAGAGTATCTAAGCAAATACGATAAAATAACAATTTACGGATTTGAAAAAATTCCTCCGCTTCATTTAATATTTTTGGAGAGCTTAAAGAAATATTATACAATAGATGTTAAAGTTGTAATGCCTTATGATATGAAAAAATATTTTCCTAATTATAAATCATTTTATCAGGGCATTGATAATTTTGAAATGAATTATAATTCTGATTTTTCTCAATATTTATTAGACAAAGATAATTTATTTACTTATAGCGATGAGTCAGTATATAAAGATAGTATAAAATTTATAGCAGGCTTTGGAGCTAAACAGGAAGTAGATACCGTTGTAGATGAGGTAATAAAATTAATTAATAGCGATGTTGCTTTATATGATATAGGTATAATATTTTCAGACATTCAAAAATACAGCGATATTGTTTCAAATAGATTAAATGAATGCAATATTAAATTCAATGAAAGAAGGGCTAACTTTATTTGGAGAATACCAATAATTCCAATATTAACTTCTATATTTTTGATACTTGATAAATATAATGGAGAATTAGATATTGATGCTTTAATAAAAGTTATATCATCACCATATATTAAAAATCTTAAAGGCATTAATCCTTATAATATAAGAGATTTGATTTATGCTTATGATAAATATGATGAGTTTAATAATGTAGAAATATATTCAAAAATGGCTTTAAGTGATTTTAAATATAAGATTGCAAAGAAGTTCAATAATAATGAAGCTTCCAATAGCATAATAGAATTTTTGGATTTGCTTAATATTTTAGTTTCTAAAAAAAGTTATAAAGAGATAGGACTTGCTTATATAAATATTTTGAAATTCTTAGAAATAGGTAATATATCAGATTTATATGAAGATGAAAAATATCATCATAGGGACAATGAAGCATTAGCATTGTTTATTAACCTTATACTTCAAATATCAAATACGGAAGAAATAGAAGCTATAAAAGAAGAGGAGATAACACATTTTGATTTTCATACAGCTTTGAATGTACTTTTAAGAGATAAATCGCTTATGGACGAAGTAGATAATGGAGTATTTATCACAGTTAGTAATTTATACGATGCTAGAGGATTGAGATTTAAATATTTATTTATGTTAGGTATGAATAATGATTTTATTAATAGAAGACCTAACGGATTTTTTATAAGCAATAAATTAAGAGAGAATATAAATAAAGATGTAAAAAAAATTGCCTTTAATACTCAGCATTATTTATCAGATATTTCTTATGCATTATTTTTGAATATTTTATCATACTGTTATGAAGACAGTAAGGTATATTTTTCATTTAGGCTTAAAGATGAGAGAGGTAATTTAGAACTTCCATTTTATTATTTAGAAGATTTATACAATAAACTTTACAGCGATGATTTTAAATTTGAAAGTTTAAAAGAAAACGGACTTATATACAGAAAAGAATATATACAAAATGCGGATAATATTCATACAAAAAAAGAAAATATGATGAGCTTATTTTTGTATAATGATGTTGGAGCAGAAGTTGAAGATTTGGAAGGCATAATAGAAAAAGTTTATCATAAAAGAAATAAAGTAGGGTATTCTGATTTTGTAGAAGATAGTGAAGAAATAAAAGCCTTTTTCATTAATAAGTTTAAAGAAGCTATTTCAGTTACAGATTTGCAGAGGGTAATGGAATGTCCTGCTAAATATTTTTATTCTAATTTATACAGTAAAAACTCAGTAGAGGCAAGAATACAGGGAATAAGCTATATGGATAAGGGTATTACTTATCATAGTTTTTTACAGAATTTTTATAATAAAGTGAAGAAAACTTCAAAGACTAATGATTGTTCTCTTAAAGAAAGTGAATTTAATACTTACTGCAATATAGCAAATGAGGTTATAGAAGAACATATTAATAGATCAGTAACTTTATATTCTAAAAAAGATTTGGAAGATAAATATTTCTTAGAGTATAAATTGGATCAGAATATTATCAAAGAAGAAGCAATGAATGCAATGTATTATTTTATACAGAAAGAGATTATCTTAAATAAAGAGAATGATGAAAAAGGTTATCATTATATACCAGCTTCATTTGAGGAACCTATTGGTATATATAAAAATAATCAAAATAATAAAAATAATAAAAATAATAAAAATAATAAAAACGATTCAATAGTTTATAAAAATGGAGATATATGTATAAAAATAAAAGGTAAAATAGACAGAATAGATTTTAGTTATTCTGATAGTGAACATAAAAATATTAACGGGGTTAGAATAGTAGATTATAAAGCAAATTATATAGATGAACCTAAACAAGATGATATAAAAGAAATTATAACAACATATTTACAGCCTATACTTTATTTGAAATTAATTTTAGATAAATATATTAAAAATGATATAGCAGATAAAATAAAACATTGCGAGGTTGTATTTACAGCTTATAATGAAAAGACACTTATTAATAGTATAAAAACAGATATTAAAAAGAGCAGCAAAAAAGATAATAAGAAATATGGAAGTGATAGAGATTTTCTTTTATCTGTATGCGGTTATATAGACAGCGAATATAATTTATATAATTATTTTGATGAAGTTTTCACAAAAATTTTAGATGGTGAACTTTTGCGTATACCTAGTGAAACTGCTTGTGCTGATTGTTATGATGCCAAATATTGTCCTAAAGTGTATAAAAAAGATGAATAGTATTAAAAAAGCCTATGCACTTTTATAAAGTACATAGGCACCAAAAAGAGGAAATGGGAAATTTTATTCTTCAGCTATACTATTAAGGATATAGTTATATTCATCTATTAATAAATTGTATTCTTCTTCGTCTAAGAAAAGATGGTTTATAGTGTTTATTAATTTTGTCATTTATACCTCCGTTTCTGTTAAAAACTTAAATATTGTTATTTTCTAAACGTATATTGTGTTTGTTTTTCACATATCTTATATTAAAAATATAATAATTTTTACAGAAAAGGCAAATGAATTTAAAGAAAATTTACAATTATTTTTTAGTTGTCTATGGCTTCTTTGAATCTTAGATCTATTTATCATAAATAAAAATTGCTGTGCTGAAAATATATTTATACTAAAAATTTTTAACTTTGTCAATTTTTTGTTGTTCTATTTATTATCAATAAAAATTGCTACGCTGAAAATATATTTATACTAAAGTATAAATATGCTCCGCAATTTTTATAAAGTTATTGAAT
>NZ_CALXRM010000125.1 GCF_944390845.1 uncultured Brachyspira sp. | reverse complement strand
AAAAACAATTAGAAATTATATATAATTTAGCACAAAAGGAGCTTTTTTAGTTATCTAGGACAGCCCCTAAATTTTTAGATAATGATTCTGGTTTTAGTTTTGATAATGTAAATATAATTAGTTGTGAAACAAAGCAATATTTTGGGAAAAAAGAACCAATAAATATAATAGATAGATTATTATATAAATATAATAAGAAACAAGCATTCGAAGTACATCTTCAAGCTTATATATTACAAAACCTTGATAATGTTAAATTTTTATCTTCTATATTACCAAAAGAGTATTTTCGAGATTATACAATAGAATGGATAGGAAATGAAGTTTCTTGTGGGGTAGGTATGCAACGTATAGATATAATGATTTCATTAATTAATAAGAATGATAATACTAAAAGAATTATTATGCCTATAGAATTAAAGGATGAAGAAATAGACTATAAAAAAATTACAAAACAACTAGAAAGGTATATTAATTGGATTTCTCAATACTATATACCTAATAGAATTAGTTCAATAAAACCTATAATAATAGGTAAATATATAAAAAGTGATATTGAATTAAATAAACTATTAAATGTATTAAAAGAATTTAATCAAATTACAGATAATAATTGTTATGATGTAAGTTATGTAGAATTTAAGATTACTAATAAAGAGATCGTATTTAAAGAGGTAGAATATTAATGAATTATATAGGAAGTAAATTATCTTTATTAGATTTTTTATACAAGTCTATAATGTCTATAATAGATAATAATTGTAATACTTTTTGTGATTTATTTGCAGGTACTGGAATAGTAGGAAGGTATTTTAAATCTAAAAATTTTTCAATTATCGCAAATGATATTCAATATTACAGTTATGTACTTAATAAACATTATATAGAAAATCATAAATATTTAAGTTTTAAAAATCTTGATGATGAAATAAAAGATCTTGAAAAAGCAGATATTAAAGAAAAACATTTAATTGTATGCGAATATTTAAATAATATACCTTATGCTAAAGGTTTTATTTATAATAATTATTCTTTAGGCGGAACTAAGAATAGTGATTATCAAAGAATATATTTTTCAGATGAAAATGCTATGAAATGTGATGCTATAAGAATAAAAATAGAGGAATGGTTTAATAATAAAAAAATTAATGAAAATGAATATTATTTTCTTCTTACAAGTTTGCTTGAAAATATAGATAAATGTGCCAATACGGCATCAGTATACGGAGCATTTTTAAAAGATATAAAGAAAACTGCTTTAAAAACTTTTAATTATTATCCAGTAGATTTTTTTATTAATGATATAGAACATCAAGTATATAATACAGATTCAAATAAGCTAATAGAAAATATAAAAACAGATATTTTATATTTAGATCCTCCATATAATAGAAGACAATATTCAGATAATTATCATATACTTGAAACTATAGCAAAATATGATAATCCCAAAATAAAAGGTAAAACAGGTTTAAGAAATGAAAGAATAAGGTCATTATATTGCAGTAAGAATGATGTTTATAGAGCATTTGAAGATTTAATAAGTAAGGCAAATACTAAATATATATTTTTAAGCTATAACAATGAAGGTTTAATGTCATTAGATGATATAAAGACTATAATGTCCAATAAGGGACAATATGGATTATTTGTAAAAGAGTATAATAGGTTTAAAGCTGATAGTAATAGATATAATGCCGCATCTACAACTTTTGAATACCTTCATTATTGTATATGCTTCTAATAAAAGTATTGCAAATAATATGTTAATTATTTATAATATATACTACGATATAGTAAAGATATTTTACTTTAATTTATTTTTGTAGTTTTATTTTTATTGCAGAGGTATATATGGCAAGAGATGAAGATGATATTATTTTTCAAAAACTTAGAATGAATGTTCAAAGAAATTATCCTAGGGCAGATGATGTAAATAATTATAATCAAAATACTTATAAAAGTAATAATTATTCAAATAAGGATAGCTTAATCATTTTAGAGACAGAAAAAAATATAGAAAGAATATCAGATTTTCACCAAAAAATAGATGATCCTGAATTAACACCTGCTTTAAAAGAGATGATTGATATATTAAAAGAGATGGTAAATTACTCTAAAGCAAATAAAGAGGGTGAAAAAAGATTGGAAAAAATAAATGAATATCATTTACCTACAGCTATAAAAATGCTTAATTCATATATAGATTTCTGTAATTTTCCAGTAAAAAATGCTAATATGGAAAAAACAGCACAAGAAATAGAAGATGTTATAATAAAATTAAATGAAGCATTGAAAAAAATGCTTGTAGAAATGAATCAAAATAGATTAATAGATATAAACAGTGATATAGACGTATTAAAAAACATGCTTGATAAAGATGGTTTTTAATAATCAATAATAAAAAATAAATAAAATGGAGTAGCTTATGGAAAATAATGATCAATTTAATGGACAACAGCCAGACTATAATAATGGTATGCCTAATAACAATATGCAAAACATGAATGGCGGCCAATTTAATGGACAACAGCCAAATTACAATAACGGTATGCCTAATAACAATATGCAAAACATGAATAGCGGTCAATTTAATGGACAGCAGCCAAATTATAATAACGGAATGCCTAATAACAATATGCAAAACATGAATGGCGGTCAATTTAATGGACAGCAGCCGAATTATAATAACGGAATGCCTAATAACAATATGCAAAACATGAATGGCGGTCAATTTAATGGACAGCAGCCAAACTACAACAATGGTATGCCTGTTAATCAAAATATGAATGGTTCTCAGGTTATTGATGTTCAGCCAGTTTATAATCCGCAAATAGTAACTAATTATCAGCCTCAAAATTTGAGTGCAGCATTACAGAATCAAATGCCTGCAGAAGGTGGTAAATTTACACAGGAAGAAATGAATAAGATAAATGAATTATCAAATTCTATTGATTTAAAAGATTCTGTTTCTATAATGTCTTATGGGGCAGCAGCTCAAAATAAGATGATTCAGTTTTCAGAAAATACTTTAAGTAATGTTATGAATAAAGATTTAGGAGAAGTTGGAAATGCTATTACTGAAGTTGTAACAGAACTTAAAGGTTTTGATATAGAAAATGAAACTAAAGGAAAAGGCTTATTCGGATTTTTCAAAAAAGCTGGAAACAGTCTTACTAAATTAAAAACTAAATATACAAATGTAGAAACTAATATTGATAATATAGTTAAAGTTCTTGAAGGACATCAAAGAACTTTACTTAAAGATATAAGTATTTTAGATCAAATGTATAATTATAATTTGGAATATTTAAAAGAATTGGATATATATATACAAGCAGGTAAACAAAAGCTTAATAATTTAATGACTACAGAAATACCAGCATTAGAATCAAAAGCTTTAGCAAGCAATACTCCTGAAGATGCTCAAATGGCTAGAGATATTAAAGATCTTGCTAACAGATTTGAAAAAAGAATTCATGATTTAGAGCTTACAAGAACTATTTCTGTACAAACTATACCTCAAATACGTTTGGTTCAGAATAATAATGTTATAATGTCAGAAAAAATTCAATCAACTATAACAAATACAATACCTCTTTGGAAGAATCAAATGGTTTTAGCTATAGGACTTCATCATTCTAATGAGGCAGCAAAAGCACAAAGAGCAGTTACTGATACTACTAATGAATTATTGAGAAAGAATGCTGATATGCTTAAAACTTCTACTGTAACAACAGCAGAAGAATCTGAAAGAGGAATTGTTGATATAGAAACATTGAAATATACTAATGAACAATTGATTTCTACTTTAGATGAAGTTATGAAAATTCAAACAGAAGGCAGAGAAAAACGCAGAGCAGCAGAGGCAGAACTTAGAAGTATAGAAAATGAACTTAAAGCAAAAATATTAAATATATCAAAAAATTAATAAATCTATTGTAGTTTTGTACATGTGTATAGCTGTATTATTATCGTATGAAAATGTGAAATTATAACATCTCTATTATATAGAAGTACAAAATCGTAAACAGCTCTTTTTTCTCTTTGCCTTTTGCCAAAAGAAGTGCTTTTAGATAAGATTTTTAATAAAAAGAACAATAAAAAATTTACAACTTGAAAATTTTGCATGGGTGCTAGACATATTGCATTTAAGTATTCCTTATCTTTTTGAAGTATAACATAGGTGTATCATAATTTAAAGCTGAATGTATTCGTTTGTAATTCC
>NZ_CALXRM010000124.1 GCF_944390845.1 uncultured Brachyspira sp. | reverse complement strand
TTAAATTAAAATCCATATTATTATTATACAATATATTAAAAAAATTGACAAACTTAAAAATTTTCAGTATATACTAATTTGTATATTAGTTTAATAATCAATATTATTATTTTTTAAAAACTCTATTGCTGGCTCTATATTTTCATATGACAATTCTTTCATGTTATCGATAATTGCATTTATCTCATATTCATCATTATTTTTTAAAGCCATTTTGTATGATTTATTAAAATACTCCAATGCTTCACTATTTAATTTATTATAAAATTCTATATTGTTTTTTTCTTTTAAAGCCAATCTTGATTTTACTTCTCCTATATTATTATAAGGAAGAGAAAGTTTAGAATTTATTTCTAATGCTTTATAAAAATTTTCTAATGCCTTATCATATTCTTTTAATCTTACATAACAACTTCCCAAATTATTAAAAGCATAATCATGTTTATTATTTAATTTGATAGTCATTTTATAATCTTTAAAAGCTTCATCATAATTTTTCAATGCCTCATTAGCAATACCTCTATTATAATATGCTTCATCAAAACTCGAATTTAATTCTATTGCTTTATCAAAATCCTTAATGGCCTCTTCATACAAAGATAAATCGAGTTCAGCAATCCCTTTATCATAATATATTTCATAATTATCAGGTTCTAAATCTATAGCTTTATTATAATCGTTAATAGCATCTTGTATTAATCCGGCATTATATTTGGCAATGGCTCTCTTATAATAACATTCATTTCCAAGTTCTATAGCATTACTATAATTCTCTATGGCTTCTGTATAATTTTCTGATATTTCATTTAAAGCAGCTTTTAAATAATATAAATAGGCTCTATCAGAATCATACTCTATATTAAATAAAGCTTCATCAAAGTCATTCATTGCCTCATCATACAAATTCAAATTTATTTTTGATAAAGCTCTTTCATAATAAGCATCTATATAGCGATCATCTAATTCCAAAGTCTTATTATAATCTTCAATAGCTTCTTCATAATGTTCTAAACCAGATTTGGCATTTCCTCTATAAAAATATGCATCAGTATAATCAGGATTAAGTTCTAAAAATATATTAAAATTATTAATAGATTCTTCATATCTTTCTAATTCAAAATAACAAATACCTAAACCATAATAAACAAATATATTATCTGAATCAATAATATTATTAAAGTCTTTGATTGCTTCTTCAAATAAATCTAAATTCTGTTTGCATAAAGCTCTATTATAAACAGCTTCTTTATCATCAGGATTTAATTCCAATACTTTATCATAATCTTTTATTGCCTTATCATACTCTTCTATTTTGCAATATGATAAAGCTCTGTTATAATAAGCATCAATATCATATTTATTTAACTCTATAACTTTACTATAATCATTAATAGCATTCTCAACCATATTTAAACTAGAATAAGTTAAAGCTCTATCATAATATATATAACTTTCATTAGGCAAATTATCTGCCGCAATACTAAAATCTTTTATAGCTTCATCAAATAAAGTCAAATGAAATTTAGATAAACCTCTATAATAATAATACATATAATCAATTTCATCATATTCTATTAATAATGTGTTAAAATTATCAATAGCTTCTTTATGTTTATTTATTTTTGCATAGGATAAAGCCCTAATATAATAAGCATTTTTAAAATTAGGATTTAATTCTAAAACTTTGCTAAAATCTTTTATTGCTTCTTCAAATAATTCTAATCTATATTTAGAAACACCTCTGCCATAGTATGCATCACAATATTTATCATCAAGTTCCAAAGTTTTATCAAAATATTTTATGGATTCTTCATACATTTTCAAATTGCCTTTAGATGCACCTATATTACAATAAGTACTCACTAAAAGATTATGAATTTGCTCTGTATCTTCAGCATTTGTTTCATCACTGTAAATAATAAATTCATCATCAGAATAAAAAACTAAATCTTTATTATAAATATCAATTATCTTTTCTAAATTGAAAATAGCTTCTTCATATCTTTTTTCTTTAAAGGCATTCTTTCCTAATTCAAATAATTGCTGTATTTCTTCTTTTATCATTTATTTATCCTGAATATAAATCTATAAACTGTATATTAGAATATTTTTATAATTTTTCAAGAACTATCATTTTTAGTATTTGATGTATATTTGAAATCAATAATCAATATCATTATTTTTTAAAAACTCTGTTGCTGGCTCTATATTTTCAAGAGCTAATTTTTTGATGTTATCTATAATTAAATTTATTTTATATTCATCATTATTTTTTAAAGCTGTTTGGTATGATTTATTAAAATACTCTAATGCCTTATCATAATTTTTTAATCTCATATAACAAATGCTAATATTATGAAATGAAACAAAATATTGATCATTTACTTCAATAGATGATTCAAAATTTTTTATTGATTCTTCAAAATTTTCAGAAATATAATTAAGAATACCTTTAAAATAATAAAGAATACATTTCTTTTTTTCACTTAAATTTGATTCTAATAATTTTTCATCAATATAATCAATGTATGATAATTGAAATTGATATTTTTCTAACCCTATAATATTTTTTTCAAATAACTTAATACTATTAACAGCTTCTTCATAATTTTCTAATTCTAAATAACATAAAGCAATATCAAAATAAACAAAAGTGTTGTTATTATTATCTAATGAAATAAAATAATTAAACTCATTTATAGATTCATTATACAATGATAATCTCTGCTTACATACAGCCCTATAATAAATAATTTTTTCATAATGCGAATAAGATTCAGAAAGAGTCATCAAAGAATTTTCATAATCATCTAAAGCCTTTTGATACTCTCCTAAATAAAAATAATTTGCTGCCCTATAATAATAAACTTCTTTATAATTATCATCTAATTCTATTATTTTTGTATAATCATCTATAGCATTTTGATATAAATTCAATTTAAAATAAGATAAAGCTCTATAATAATATATATGTAAATCAGATTCATTTAATAAAGCATTAGTATAGTTTTTTATTGCCTCATCATAATTTTTTAAAATACTATTTAATATTCCCTTAAAATAATAAAGAGCAGACTTTTTAATTAAATCTGTTTCTTCTTCAATTATTTTATCAATATCTTTTATCCATTTTTCACATAAATTGAAATCATTAAAAATTAATTCATTCTCTGCAGATTTTTTTGTCAATATACTAATATCATCTATAGCCTTATCATAATTATTTAATCCCAAATTACAAAAAGCCCTATCATAATAGGCAAATGAACTATGAGGATATGAAGAAATAAATACATTAAAATCATTTATGGCTTCTTCATACATGTATAATTTCTGCTTGCAAACAGCTCTATTATATATGGTCTTTTTGTAATGTTCATAATCATAAGATGAAGTACATATTGATTTATCATAATCATCTAAAGCCTTTTGATATTCTCCTAAAGAAAAATAACTTTCTGCCCTATAATAATAAACTTCTTTATAATGATCATTTTGTTTTATTATTTTAGTACAATCATTAATTGCATCTTCAAACATATCTAAATTATAATAACATAAAGCCCTATGATAATACATATCATTTTTTATATCTTTTATATTTTTATCTGTGTTTTCCAAAGCATAATTAAAATCATTTATAGATTTTTTATATTTATTTAATTTAAAATGAGCAAGTCCTCTATAGTAATAAGCTTCTTTAAAATCATTATTCAATTCTAATGTTTTATTAAAATCTCTTATGGCATTTCTATAGCATTTTATATTATATTTAGAAACACATCTGCTGTAATATGCTTTAAAATAATTATTATTAATATTTATAGTTTTATCAAAATATTTTATGGATTCTTCATATATTTTTAATTTTTGTTTAGAAACACCTATATTATAATATGTATTTGCTATGATATTATTTATTTTATTTATATCTTCTTCATTTTCAATATTATAAATGATATATCTTTCATTAGAATAAAGTACAAAATCTTTATTATAAATATCAATTATCTTTTCTGAAGTTTCAATAGTATCTTCATATTTTTTTTCTTGAAAAGCCTTATTTGCTAATTCAAATAATTTATAAATCTCTTTCATATATACCTTAAATATTTTTATATCATTATACTAGAATATTTTTATAATTTTTCAAGCAATAATAATTAAAATGTTTAAGAGCCATAGATATTGCACACTTTTAGTTTAAAAAAAGAAGGTATTCCTTATAATTTAAATTACTAGAAA
>NZ_CALXRM010000123.1 GCF_944390845.1 uncultured Brachyspira sp. | reverse complement strand
TAGAGTTTAGAGTTTAGAGTTTAGAGTTTAGAGTTTAGAGTTTAGAGTTTAGAGTTTAGAGTTTAGAGTTTAGAGTTCTCTATACATATTTGAATATTATAATATAAATATAATATTTTGTCAAAATTTTACATCATTATATGATATTAAATGAAGTTATAATTTTATTAAATATAAACTTGAAAATTAGTAAATATATATTTGTATAAAATAATTAGCTGTATTAGTGCTTATTTACATTTTTATCAATTAAAGTATAATTATGTAAATTAAAAAAATATAATAATTTTGAATATTTAAAATTAAAGGTTAATTAATATATGAATAATAAAATAAATAAAATATATATAGGATATCCTCCATTTGAAAGCGACAGAGGAGTGGCATTATTATCACAAAACAGACAATTTCAATGGTTTAAAAGTCCTACATATATTTATCCTGTTGTTCCTGCAACTGCTGCTACTATGATAAAAAATGCAGGTTATAATGTAGATTTTGTTGATGCTATAGCAAGAAATATGACAACTAAACAATGGCATCAATATTTAGATTCAAATACACCAGATTTATTATTCTTTGAAGTGAAAACTCCAGTTATATATAAGGCTTGGAAAATAGTTGATGATTTGAAAGAAAAATATCCTAATATGATTGTTGTTATTGCAGGTGACCATGTTACTGCTATGCCTGAAGAGACAATGAATAACTGTAAAGTTGATTATTTACTTACAGGCGGTGATTATGATTTTCTTCTTTTGAATTTAATAGAATATTTAAATGGCAAAGCACAATTAGAAAAAGGTATATATTATAGAGAATCAAACAATATAAAAAATACAGGTTTCTTTGAATTAAGACATGATTTAAAAAGCCTTCCATTTATAGATAGAGATTTAACTCAGTGGCAAAGATATGCTTATGATAATGGTAATTTCAAACGCATACCGGGAACTTATATAATGGCTGGAAGGGATTGCTGGCATCATAGATGTACTTTCTGTTCTTGGACTGGTATATATACAAATTTCCGTGCTAGAACTGCTGAAAATGTTGTTGATGAAGTAGACTTCCTTTACAATAAATATAATATAAGAGAGATAATGGATGATACAGGTTGTTTTCCAGTAAAAAAATGGCTTAATGATTTCTGTAATTATATGATAGATAAAAAGCTTAATAAAAAAGTTAATATTGACTGTAATATGCGTTTCGGTGCTTGTAATGAAGATGAATACAGACTCATGAAAAAAGCAGGATTCAGATTTTTATTATTTGGTTTAGAATCAGCAAGTCAAACTACATTAGACAGACTTATAAAAGGAAATAAAGTAGAAGAAATACTTCCATCTTGTAAGGCTGCTTCTGATGCAGGACTTTCTCCTCATATAACAGTTATGCTTGGTTATCCTTGGGAAACTGAAGAAGATATTGAAAAGACTTATGAGCTTACTAAAAAACTTCTTCTAAAAGGTTATGCTAAAACCATGCAGGCTACAATAATAATTCCGTATCCTGGTACTGAATTATTTAATCAATGTAAAAGAGAAAACTGGCTTACTACTGAAAATTGGGAAGATTATGATATGCGTAAAGCTATAATGAAAACTGATGTAGGCGAAGAAAAAATAAAATGCTGGATACAAAAACTTTATAATTTAAGTTTTACTCCTCAGTTTTTAATGCATAAAGTATTATCAATTAGAGATTTAGACGATATAAAATATTATTTAAGGGCATTTAAAAAAGTATCAAAAGGACATTTGAAAGATTTTGAATAATTAATATAATATAAGCTATGATAAAAATAAATATCATAGCTTATATTATTTATTAATCCTTTATATATTTATATACTGCTAAAACTTCATCACCCCATATTTTTACGGCATTCTGCGGTATAGGTTTATTTTTTCCTTCTTTTACATCTTCCCATTTACCATCAAAAAAATACATATCTCTACTATAAATAAAATATGTTAATTTTGCATTTTCATTCATATTCCATTTATCACTAATTCCATACATATCTGATGCTAAATCATAAAGTTCCACAATAGTAGAAAGAATTCTTATACTATCTAAAGAAAACTCATTACCATTTGCATCTTTTATTATAGCTTCCATTAAATTCTTATGATTATCATAGCCATACTTTTTCATATATAGCTCTACAGACCTTACAATTTGAAGAGAGAATGCAACACTTACTAAAATAGCAAATATAGGTAAAATATTTTTTAATTTTATTAATTTACCTTTTTCTATATTCTTTATAAAAATTAATATAGGAACAAAAGATAAAGCAAACACATTATAAATATAATGAAAAGTACCGGGTTTTGATTTAGCTATAAAAAATACAAATAATGTTGTAGGTACATATATTAAATATAATACCATACTTTCTTTGAGCATAATATCTATATTATCATTAATTTTATAATCTTTTGATAATACCTTTTTAGTAGAATATATGAATGAGTATATAGACAATACAGCTGTAAGTAATAGCATCAATGCACCAAAAAGTAAAAAAGGATTATTTTTAAACCAGAAATAAAGTATAGCATTAGTCCTGCCATAAAATATAGACATTTCTGTTGTAGGATATATAAGCATGCAGTATATTTGAGGAAGACCTACAAATTTTCCGCCCTCCCTAAATGAAATCATTGATAATGTATTTGAAAATCCATTATTAATCTCACTAATTAAATAAGGTAAATATAATAAGAATGATATAAATACACTAAGTAAAAGAGGAATAATATATTTTCTTGTGAGTTTTTTAAATCTTACTATATGATATACTATTAATGTTGGTACTATAGAAAAAAATACTCCGAAATGACATTGTCCCATTAAAGCAATAAGTGGAAACATAAATAATGCTGAAATATATGAATACTTACCATCAACAACATATTCACAAAATAATATAAACAATATAAATGATAAATATATCATAATATTAGGATTATAAATATCTATACTGGCAAAAAACAAATATGCATTGCATAATATCAAAGCTGATAATATGGATGCCATATATTTTCCAAATCTTTTATAGAACCAAAATAAAAATATTGCTAAAGTAAATAAACATAAAATCATAAATACTACACGTGATAATACAAAATTTTCATTTGTAATTTTATATAATAATGTATATACAATATAATAAAATCCTCCAGGCATTCTAGGTGTATAATCAGCATCAGCACTCCACATTTTTGTTCCTACAGTAGGAAATACACCATCATTATAAAAATTGACCATATCATCATATTGCTTAAACTGATCAAAATCTGCTTTAGCTTTTGGAAAAGCATAAATGTGTATTATTATTGTTAAAATCACTGGAATTATAAATGCACTATATATGGCTATATTTTTTTTCACTTTTCAAATCCTTTAAAATATTTATTTAATTGTTTTTTTTATTATATATTCAGGTCTTTTTTTCATTTCATTAAAAATATTGGCAAGATACTCACTTATAACAGATAATGAAATAAGCTGTACTCCTCCAACAAAAAGAATTGTAATGATAATAGATGCCCAACCTTTTACTAAAACTTCAGGATTAAACAAATACAAATAAAATACCCTTATAGAAAATACTATAGCTATTAATATAGATAATATACCAAAAAATAATGATATTCTTAATGGTCTTACAGAAAAAGATAAAATACCTGTTATTGCTAATCTTAGCATCTTTTTTAATGTGTATTTTGTATGACCAGCAGCTCTGGCATCTCTTTCATATTCAAAAGGTTTTTGTTCAAATCCCATCCAACTTATTAAACCTCTAATATATTTTGGATTTTCATTAAACGATTTATATGCTTCTATAACGTTTTTATCAATTAATCTGAAATCTCCAGTATCAACTGGAAATTTAACCTCTGATAATAAATTTATTATACGATAAAATAAAGAAGCTGTTATTTTTTTAAATATAGATTCACCTTTTCTTGATATTCTTTTACCATAAATAATAGGTGTATTGCTTTTTTTATATTCTTTTATCATATCTGGTATAATTTCTGGTGGATCCTGTAAATCAGCATCTATAATTATTGCAATATCTCCACTAGCATGATGAATACCGCAACTAACAGCTGCCTGATGTCCAAAATTTCTTGAAAAAGAAAATAATTTTACTCTGTTATCTTTTTTATGATATTCTTCTATCATATTTTCTGTTTTATCTTTACTTCCATCATTAACAAAAATAAATTCACATTCATAGTTTGATAATTGTTTTGAAACATTATTAATTCTCTCATAAAGAGTATTTAAAACATCTTCTTCATTATAGCAGGGGATTATTATACTAATTTTCATAATACTCCCTTATAAAGTTGAAAATTTTTCTTTTTTTTTGCAATACCAAAAAAGATGCAATATTATTTGATATAAATAATGAAAAATAATTAATAATTAATGATTTCTGATTTCTGATTTCTGATTTCTGATTTCTGATTTCTGATTTCTGATTTCTGATTTCTGATTTCTGATTTC
>NZ_CALXRM010000122.1 GCF_944390845.1 uncultured Brachyspira sp. | reverse complement strand
ATTGTTTATCTTTACTTAATTTACTTCGTTTCATACTTAAATTTTAACAAATTTAAGTTATCTAGGACAGCCCCATTTTCTATTATAGCATATTAGACGAATAATGTTTTAAAAAGTTTTAAATTTTTCAAAAATATTAGATTTGGTATGATTTGTGTTATGTAAATTAGAGTTTATTATCAAAAATATAAAAGACTTTATTTATTTTAAAAAAATCTAAAAGAATGTTGACTTTTGAATAGCATGCTTTATAATAAAATAAATTCTTAAATACATTTAAATTTGTATTTAAATGTTATAATACATTTAAATAAAATCGCATATTTGGTTTAGTGAGAATATATTAACATCACAAAATGTTAATAAATAAATATTTTATAAGGAGTTCTAACTATGAACAAAAAAATTTTAACAATCATTTTTACACTTTTTGTAGCTGGTCTTTTGACTGTAAGCTGTTCTTCTAAGGACAAAACAGGCCCAAGCAGCGATAATGGCGGCGGTACTACAGGACTTCCAGCTGTTACTATAACAGATGGCGAGGGAGTACGTGAGAGTTATAGACACTATAAATATGCTCCTACATCATCACCATTTGTTTTGACACCTAGTGAAGGTCAAGCTATAAATCTTACTTCTGAAAGTGACTTTGTACTAAGTACAGCTCAAGAAGATCCAAGCTTGAAAGATGCAAATGCAGGCGGTATTTTAATAAAAATGCCTAGATTAAAAGAATTAGGATTTACATCTGATCTTATAAGAATACCTGCAAAAAATATACAACATCACACATATGGACATGATATACATACGCTTTATGTTTTCAGTAATACTGATGAAAAATTAGAGTATGTTGAATTAAAAGTTAAAAATTTAAAGATGGATACTTTTATAGAAATTAATACAGATGGTTCTATTATATTAACAAAAACTACAAAAGAAAAAGATAAGGATGCAGTAACTGTAACTTATAATTTAACATTTGATAGAACAAAAAATATTCAAGCTAATGCAAGTGTAACTCCTATAGATGGTACTCCAGTAGATCCTAATTATTAATATTGATAAATGACTTAGTGTCAATTATATTGAGATTAGACTTATATTTTTTTAATAATTCTTTATCGAAAAAGGGTTTTACTTATTCCACAAGAAGTAAAGCCCTTTGATTTTTAATAGTATAAATAATGGGTTAAATATATATTTAATAATAATTTTTAAATACTAGAATTTAAATATAAAAGCGAGTCGTAGCCAGCTAGTGAGTTTACTCACTAGCTTATTGTAGGTGTAGACGAGCATAACAATAATAAAAAATAATAAATTTTTAAAAAGGGTTATAACGATGAAGAAAATAAATTTAATTTTTGATTTATCTTTTTTAATATTTTTATTTTCTCAAATTTCTTATGCTCAAAATAATTCTATTATGGTGCCTGAATATGGTACTGGAATCAATAAAAGTTGGGACGATAGATTTTGTGTAGGTTTTGTAGAAGTAACTAAAAACGGTGATTCTTTAGGACAAACACAAATGAGCGTTTTGGGTTCAAGAAATACATACAGAAATAAAGGTTCTTTATTAATTAAATTGCCTTTATTTAATTTGAATATCAATTCTGAAATAGAGGCAAAAAATATAGTTGAGGTTTCTTCATCAGAATTTTCTATACAGGCAGTAATGTATGCTGTAAATAGTGATACTCCTATTTTATTTAAAACTTCAACTTTTAGATATCAAGTATCAGAACTTTATATAAATGCTCATCTAATAATAGAAAAAGATATTTATTTTGTAAAAGGTACTTTAAGACATAATCCTAAATTTAGAGAATAAAATTAATTATCTATTAAGGATTAATGCCGTATTTTTATAAGGTTTGTTTGTATATAAATATATTATAGACAAGCCTTATACTATAAAAAAGGAGATTATATAATGAAATCTAAATTATTAATAATAATATTTTCAATATTGGCAATGATATTTATTTCTTGTCAAAGCAAAGACGACAGTTGGTTTAAAAATGTTGGCAATAAATTTTATACTAATACTAAAAGTCAATCTATATTATTTATAGCTGACAGAGTTTTAGTGGGAGATGAAAAAACTGTGATTGATCCTGTAGGTTCATTGATTACTTTAGCAACAACTTCTGTAAAAGAAATAAAAAGTAAAAATGAAGCTGTATACACTATGGAGTTTTTTGGAAATCAGGATTTCAATTTCAAATTGGAAGGAAATACTCTTAATGCTGTTATTAATGGGGAAGATGTAAAATTCTATTATAATGATGAGCTTACAAAAAAATATAATACTAATATCACAGCTATGCAAAAATGGATTGAAGAATATAATGCTACTAATACCCAAAATTAATTTATAATATAAGCTATATAAACAACTATATTTTGTATAAAAATAAAATTACAGAATATAGTTGTTTAATTATTGAGCTTAAATTAATTAAAATTCTATATAATTATTTTTAGCGTCTATTAAACCAGTTTTTATTTCACATTTGAAAAATTTTGATAATAATTCGCTTAATTCATCTCTTGCCTTAATAGCCTTATCATCATTAACGCCAATAAAAGCATCTATTGGAAATATTATATTTGAAGAAGTTTCAATAATTTTTCCATGTTCGCTTTGTCTCCATATCCATCTTCTTGTTCTTACATCATTAGAAGTAACATATACTAATTCATTATTATCAACTTCTTCTGTATTAGTTTCTCCAAATGGAAGAAATATATCACCATTAACAGAGTATCTTATATAAAAATCTTCTTTCATAGAGTCCAAATCATGAGCCCCCATTGGAAGTTTATATTTGATAGATACTGCATTTACTAAATCTACTACTGCATTTATTTCAGGCATACCTTTCTTTTTTGATATTCTAGTAAGAAGTGCCTCTATAGAACACATAAATTTATTAGGATTAATATTAAGTTTTTGAAAAGCTTCTCTGTAGCATTTTATATATTCGCTTTCTTTTACTTTTATATTTTCAAAGTCTTTTTCAGCATTTGTTATACTATCTTTAAGCATAGAAGAAATTTCATCTATTTTTTTGCTATTGTCTATTCCTTTTGCAACTATAACAGCAACACACATATCATTTAAAGTTTCAAATACTTTATTTTCTATAACGAATTTCATTTAAGAACTCCTAACATAAAATTATTGGATTAATTTCTTTTTTATCAAATGTTTTTATTTATCGCTTTTTTTTATTAAAGATTTAATATATGAATATGTATTTCTTTCCCAGAATACTCCGTCCATAAAACCTTGTATAGTTTTATTTGTATGAGATCTTTCCAGTCTATACTCTGTAAGTGCAGCATAATATTTATCCATTTCTATAGATACATATTTTCTATTTAATTTATTTGCAACAACAGGAGTAGTTCCGCTTCCGCAAAACGGATCAAAAACTATATCATTTTCTTTGGAGCTTGCAAGTATTAATTTTGCAATTAACTTTTCAGGTTTTTGGGTAGGGTGAGTGGTATTTTCTGACATAGACCAATAAGGTACACTAATATCGTCCCAAAAATTAGAAGGGTGAGTTAATCTAAATTTACCTTCTTGAGTTTCTTCCCAATCTTTTGGCTTTCCTTCTTCTCTGTATGGTGCTATAACTCTTCTTTTCATTTTCACTGCTTCTATATTAAAATAATATTCATTAGATACAGTGGCAAACCATACATCTTCAAGAGAATTTTTCCAATTAAATTTAGCTCCTCTGCCTTTTTCTCTTTGCCAAGTAATTCTATTTCTTACGATAAAATATTTGGTGAGTACATCATAAACAGCAGCACTGGAGAATAAATCGCAGCAAACATATATGGACGCTGTTTTTTTTAAATGAGGTATAATCAAACTTATAAAAGAATCTATATATTGAAGATAATCATCATCAGATTTCTTTCTAAAATTAAGATTGCCGAAATCTTTATTTAAATTATATGGCGGGTCTATAATAGTTAAGTCTATAAAATTATCTGGAAGATATTCTATAGACTTAAAAAAATCATCACATATTGTCTTGTTAATAATAAATTCAAGACTTGTTTTTTCTTTTAAACTTACTAAACGCTGAGAAAATTTTTGAGAATCATTTTCATCTAAAATTATAGTTTTATTCTTAGACGAACGTCGTTGATCCATAAATTACTTTTTCAAACCATAACGTTTTTTGAATTTATCTACTCTACCAGCTGTATCAAGAATTTTCTGTTTTCCAGTAAAGAAAGGGTGGCAATTATGGCAAATATCAACGTGTAGACTTTTCTGTACTGAGTGAATTTTAAAATTAGCACCACAAGCACAGTTTACATCTGTTTCAAAATATTGTGGGTGTATATCTTTTTTCATTTGTTATTCTCCATTAAAGTATATAATTCTTCGTAAGAACATATTATACAATAAACTTATCATTTTTGCAATAGTATATAAAAATAAATTCTGTTTAAGAGCCATAGATATTGCACACTTTTAGTTTAAAAAAAGAAGGTATTCCTTATAATTTAAATTACTAGAA
>NZ_CALXRM010000121.1 GCF_944390845.1 uncultured Brachyspira sp. | reverse complement strand
GTCTGTTAAATTAAAATCCATATTGTTATTATACAATAGATTAAAAAAATGACAAACTTAAAAATTTTCAGTATATATTTCTAGAGGATTATTATTTTTATATTCATTTTTAATATTCGTTTTATTTTTTGCCTTACTATATGAACCTATAAGACCTTTTGAAAATACTAAGTCTTTTATAATTTATAATGTATTATTAATTTTATTTGTTATTACTTTATACTTTGTAAGAGCTGACTATAAAGCTGGAGTCATAACAAAAGCAATGTATATAATATTTCCAATATTGGCATTTTTATTTAATATATTAGTATTAGGAGCAAGCATATACAGAGTAATTATTTCTGAAAATAAAATAAATGAAATTTCTATTGCAGTTCTTAATGTGATAATAGCTGTTAATTTAGTATATATCATAATACAAAATATAAAGTCTATATTCAAAATATTAAAGAACAATATCAATATAAATGAGGCAGTGATTGGAAATAATAAAATATATAGCTTCATTTATATTTATGGTATTTACTCATTTATTTTTTCTTTTATAGCTCCTATTGTAATGGTATTTTTAAAAAATAAATAAAAGTGCGAGAGATTTATGAACTATATTAGTAAAAAAAGATTATATCATATATTAGTATTTGTATTAATGATAATTTCTTCTCTTCCTATAAGTATACAAATATTATTATATGATATTGATCATAATGCTGACAATTTAATTATTATTAATAGTTTTTATTATCAAGTATTTTACTTTTTTTGTTATTCATTTTTATTTATTATAGATAGTAATTTAGAAAATATTAATAAAAGAACAATACTAATAATATTTTTGTCATTTTTACTTTTATTTTTGCTTGGCATATTTACTTCAGCACCATTAAAAGATGAAATACCTGATATGCTTGAATTTTTTAAATCTAATATAATGATTAATAAAAGTATATTATCTTCTATAATCTTTTTTATTATAATAGTTTTATCTGATAACAATTTTAATATAAAGAATAATACATATAATAGTTTTACTAAATTAGGAGATATAATACTGTTTTCTGTAGCATCAGAAATTTTATTAGCAACAATATTATTCTTAATTATTAAATTGGTAGAATTGATAGAATTGCTAGAATTTTTGGTATTTATGGTATTATTATTTTTTGGTTTAATGTTATCTGTTTTTTCTGAAGAACATGGAAATACCTTAGCCTTAAAACTGATTTTGATTTTTATTGTATATTTATCTACTTTAATACCGTTTATATTTTTCTTTGTGCAAAAGAGATTCAAAACTGTTTTATCAATATATATTTCTCGAGGATTATTATTTTTATATTCATTTTTAATATTTGTTTCATTTTTTGCCTTACTATATGAACCTATAAGACCTTTTGACAATACTAACTCTTTTATAATTTATAATGTATTATTAATTTTATCTATTATTACTTTATACTTTATAAGAGCTGACTATAAAGCTGGAGTAATAACAAAAGCAATGTATATAATATTTCCAATAATAGCATTATTATTTAATATATTAGTATTAGGAGCAAGCATATACAGAGTAATTATTTCTGAAAATAAAATAAATGAAATTTCTATTGCAGTTCTTAATGTGATAATAGCTGTTAATTTAGTATATATCATAATACAAAATATAAAGTCTATATTCAAAATATTAAAGAACAATATCAATATAAATGAGGCAGTGATTGGAAATAATAAAATATATAGCTTCATTTATATTTATGGTATTTACTCATTTATTTTTTCTTTTATAGCTCCTATTGTAATGGTATTTTTAAAAGATAAATAAAAGTTTAATAATTTAAAGAGGTTTATGAATTATGAAAAAGTTAATATTTATTTTATTTTTATTTAGTCTGTACTTATATAGCCAAACGGATAATAAAAGTAAAGCTTATGAAAGATTAAGAGAATATGTGAATGAAGCTAATGTTAAAGAAGCTGAGAATATTCTTAAGAAATATAATGGAGATATAAATAATCTTGATTATGAAGATTTTACATTATTATCACATGCAGTTATGGATAATAATATAGAAATGGCTGAACTTCTTTTGAAATATAAGGCAGATGTTAATACTGTAGTAAATGATGGCGATACAGCATTGATACTCGCAGTTGATAATAATAATATGGAAATGGTTAAACTACTTTTAAGTTATGGTGCTTATATTGATTATCAGGGTTTTAGAGGAAGAACTGCATTATTTTGTGCTTTAGAATATAATAGAAAAGAAAATATTGAAATGGTAAAACTCTTAATCAAAAATAAAGCCGATGTCAATATAGCTTATGATGGAGATTATGAGAATGAAGAAACACCTTTAATGTATGCTATTATGAAAGGTTATAAAGAAACGGTAAAAATATTAATTGAAAATAAAGCTGATGTAAATAAAAGAAATAGAAATAATGCTAATGCCTTAATTTATGCTTATATGTTTGGACATGAGGATATAGCAGATATTTTACTTAAAAATGGTTCTGATTCTTTGGATAAAATTTTGAAAGTTTGTGATCTTAATCAATCAACTTTGCTTAATCGTAATGTTCCATTAATAAATGCTGCAGCCTATTCTACTAATGAAGTTTTTTTACAAAAGCTGATTGATAATGGTGCATATAAAGATTATGATTATGATACTGCATTGACAGAAGCCGCTTATTATAATAATATTAATGCTGTAAAAGTGCTTATTAAAAATAATGCAGATGTTAATGTTCAAAATAGAGGCGGTATGACAGCATTGATGTCGGCTTGTTATAATGGGAATCTAGAAATGACAAAAATGCTTTTAGATGCTGGTGCTGATAAAAGTATAAAAAGAGGTGATTATGATGCATTGTATTATGCCAGAGAATATGGAAAAAATGAAGAAATAATAAAATTACTAACAAAATAGTTATAGTGTTTATAAAAATTGTATGCAATTATATATATGCAGTTTTTATCAAAATATTTAATATCTATTTTCTATAAATCAATATATTTCAAAACTACTTTATCAAATTTGTTTAGGTATATATAATTAATTTTAATACAAGGTGCTTTTAGTTAATTAAAAAACTTAAAGCCCTTTATTATTTTTTTTATTTATTGTATTCTTCTATTAACTTACTAAAGAAACCTCTTTCTAAATCAATAGCTCTTATTCTGCTTGTGTGATTAAATTTAGCAGCATCTGTTTTGTAATTATAATAATGTTCTTCTTTTTGTTGTTTCATATCTGATATATTATACTTAGAAAAAGAAAATTTATCTAAATAAAAATCATTATTTTCTATTATGAATGTATAATAATATGTACCGTCATCTATTGCTTCTATTGTAACGTAATTTCCTGATGAAGCAATATCATAAGTTTGTGAGTAGTCACCATTTTGCATCGGATAAAAACCTGTTATAAACTGTGCTTTATTTTCATCGTTTTTATCTCTTTTCCATATAGTTACATAATTAAAATATTTATCGTTTACTTCAAAATTATGTACATATTTTTCCATTGATATAAGATTTTCTACATATTCTTCATTTAATATATGACTTTGTATTAAAATATATTTTTCATTATTATTTGTAAATTCAGTTTGTGAGGCAGGTGAATAAATATAGCTGGTATCTGCAAATTTAAAAGTTTGAGATATTTTATTTAATATTCTTATCATCAAATCTTCATTATTATTTCCAGTGATAACAGTATTAATTAAATTTGTAGGACTTAAAACAGGAAAATTTTCCATCAATACAAAAGATATATGAGGATCATCTGTATGAATACTTTCTAATTCTTCTGTATCTTGAAAGCAGTGAATAGTAATATCAGGGTTATTTTCTTTTAAATAATCCATAATATCATACTTTTCATAATAGGCACTATACATTAAAGGAGTTCCAACATAACCATCACTCATTCTGTTTATGGAATTAATATCAGCACCAAGTTTTAAGAATAGTTTTACTAAATCTAAATTATCAGCTAAAATTGATTGAAATAATAAATCGCTTTGTAATTGATAATCTATATCAGAAAAATAATAACCTGCAGATTCTAACTTTTTTATCAATTTTGATATTAAATTATAATTATTATTGTTTAAGTCAATTTTATTATATACTGTTTGATAATCAAAATTAACTCCGCTATCTAATAAATAATCTATTATTTTATCAGTATAATTATAATTTAGTATTTCGGTATCATCTAAACTAATGCCATGTTCAACAAGCCATATAACTAAATCATTATAAGCATAATTTATATAATCAAGTTTCTGCATCAAAGTAAATATACTATTTCCATTTTCATCTTTGCTGTTTATCCCTTCCAAAAGTAAATCTTTAATATTTTGCATTTTTTGTTTTTCTTCTTCTCTTCTTTCTTTTTTGGAATTATCTGATATTCCATAATTTGCTAATTCTCCGTCAATAGTTTTGTATAATATTTCATCAATTTCTTCTTCTGTATATGGTTTGATAGGATATATATTTTTAAATTCTATTTTTTTCTTTCTTGCTGTAGTTGTTTGCTGACTTATAGTTTGATTTGTATTTTGATTAGTATTGTTAGTGATTGTTATGTTTGTATTGTTATTAACTGTTGTATTGTTTTGTGTATTATTAGATTTGTTATTATTACAGCTTATTAGAATGCTTAAAGCTGCCATTAATATAATTTTTTTCATAAACTTTCCTTTAACTTTCTTTGTATTGTATTTAAAATATTTTAGGTATTATACTAATATATTTTTAAATTGTCAATTTTTATGTTTATATATGATATTAGCAAATAAATAATCACATTTTTTTTCATTATAATATTTTGTCAGTTGCAATAAAAAATAATGAAAAATGATAAACTTAGAAATTATGAATATATATTTATGGTAGATCTATAAATTTTGACAAATATATTTCTTTTTAGTATAATATACATATGAAAGAGGAATTAAATATTAAATCAATAAAACATTTTAATCCTTTAAATGATTATTTTATGCGTTATATGTTTGCTAAAGAAGGACATGAGCATATTTTGAAAAATCTAATTAATTCTGTAAGATTAGACTATAATCAAGAACTTTTTGAAGAGGTTAAAGTTTTAAATACTTTTAATTTAAAAGAAAGTATTACTGATAAGCAATCTATAGTTGATGTTAGGGCAGTAACAAAAAGCGGGGAAACTGTTTTAATAGAAATACAAAGAATAGGAAATCAATCATTTGTTTATAGAAGTTTATATTATTGGGCTAAAAGCTATGTTTCTAATTTGAGGAATAATGAAAAATATAATGATTTAAAACAGGTTATAGTTAT
>NZ_CALXRM010000120.1 GCF_944390845.1 uncultured Brachyspira sp. | reverse complement strand
TTTATAGCAATTTAAATTATAAGGAATACCTTCTTTTTTTAAAATAAAAGTGTGCAATATCTATGGCTCTTAAACAATATTTCTAAATAGTTTATATTTACTTTATAAAAATTTTATTCTATAATTGTTTTTACAAATATTAACGGAAGTGTTCTTTTTATGAAGCAGATAAAAATATATAAATTATTTTCTATAATAGTATTCTATAAAAAATATAAGATTCCCGAGTGTATTCTTATTCTGTAGGCAGTTCGTCTATATAAAAAACATCTTAAATTTAATCTAATAAATTTACCATTTTTTAACATAATCATTGGAGAAGCATCATGAAAAAAATATTATCTATTTTATTATTTTCATTTTTATTAATAATATCTTGCTCAAAAAATAAAGAAGATGCAGGATTATTAATAAATATAGGACCAGAACCAAAAACATTAGATCCAACATATACAGAAACTTACGACGGTTCCGCTTATATAGCACATACATTTGAAGGATTAACTTCAAGAGATAAAGACGATAAACTAATACCTGCAGTAGCAGAAAGCTGGGAAATAAGCGAAGACTATAAAACATATACATTTCATTTAAGAACAAACGCTAAATGGCATGATGGTGTTTCTGTAACTGCAAATGATTTTGTATATGCTTGGAGGAGAGCTGTTGATCCTAAAGTTGCAAGTTCTGTAAGCTATCAATTAAACCCAATAAAAAATGCTGCTAAAATAATTAATAGTGAATTGCCTATTGAAGAATTAGGAGTAAAGGCATTAGATGATTATACTTTAGAAGTTGTATTAGAAAGTCCTACGACATATTTCTTGGATTTACTTGCTATTACAATATATAGTCCTCTTAGAGAAGATATAATAAGTGAATATGGAGATTCCTGGACTCAGAAAAAATATATAGGAAACGGCCCTTATTATTTAAGTAAACATATTAATAATGATAAATTAGTTATGATAAAAAGCACTAATTATTGGGACAATCAAAATATTAAAGCTGAAAAATTAACTTTTGCTCTTTTGGATAATCCTAATACTATCATATCTTCTATAGAAAATAGAACTTTATTATTTGGAAGCAATCCTCCATTACAGGATATACCAAAATTAACAGAGGAAGGATATATTGATTATGTGCCTTTACTTGCAATTTATTTTTTATCAGTTAATAGTACAAATGAAGTATTAAAAGATAAAAGAGTAAGAAAAGCTCTTTCACTTTCAATAGACAGAAACTATATTGTAAAAAATGTTACTAAAGGTGCTGAAACTCCTGCTGCCGCTTTGGTTCCTCCTCCAGTATATGATATAGAAGGTTCATTCAGAGAAAAAGGCGGAGATTATTTCAGTGTCAAAGAAGAAGACTATTCAAAAAACATTGATGAAGCAAAAAGACTTTTAGCTGAAGCAGGTTATCCGGACGGAAAAAATTTTCCTGTTATAGAATTTACTGTTGAATCAGAAAGTTCAAAAAATATATTCGAAGCTATACAGCAAATGTGGAAAGAAAATTTAAATATCGATGCTGTAGTTAATCAATTGGAATGGGGAGTATTCATGCAGACAACAAGAGGAGATAAAAATTTCCAAATAGCACGTTCCGGCTGGATGGGAGATTATAATGATCCTATGACTTTTTTGGATACTTTTTTAAGCTACAGTCCTCAAAATACTGGAAGCTATTATAATAAAGAATACGAAGAATTAATAAAATCAGCTTTAACTAATGGAGATAAAGTTTCAAGAATGAGTACATTACATAAGGCTGAAGATGTATTAATGGAAGATATGCCTTTCATACCATTATACTTTTACAGCAGAGTAATACTTGTAAGACCAGAATTAAAAGGAGTTATGATAAGTGCAGTTATACCTCCAAGATTCTTTAATTGCTATGTTGAAAAATAATTAAAATATAATTGAAAAATAAATAAACAAATAAAAATTTGAGTATCTAGTAATATACAAAATTGCTTACTAGATACTCAATTTTTTATTATTGATAATTATAATTACTATTTAGTATTTTTTATTAATATAAAATATAGTATACTATACAAAAATTATTAAAAATAATACTTAATTTTTGTTAATAATAACTAAACATAATATTACTTTTTACAATTCATAATGTTTTCTATATTATGAAGTAATATTGCTTCTATACAAAAACAATTAATTTGTTTTTAATTTTTATTAAGGAAATAAATTATGAATAAAAATTTAAATACCATCAATAATATAGATGATATCAAAAATATGATAAGAGATAAATTTAAACTTTCTCTATATGAAGAAGCAATAGAAATACTTGATGAAGCATTAGAAAAAAATTATATAGACAGTGAAATATATTATATAAGAGGAATGGCAAAACAGGAATTAAAACTATATGACGGTGCTATAGATGATTATAATAAATCAATAGAGATCAATCCTTATGATGAAAAAGTTTATTATGTAAGAGGATCATCAAAATTTCAATTAGGATTATTTGAAGAATCTATTAGAGATTATAATAAATTTATAGACAAAAATCCTTATTATGTATGGGCCTATAATGACAGAAGAAATGCTAAATATAGTTTAGGTTTATATATTGAAGCTATAGAAGATTATGACAAAGCTATAGAATTGAATCCTAATAATGAATTAGCTTATCATAATAGAGGAAATGCTAAATATAATATAGGACTTTATAATGAAGCTATAATTGATTATAATAAAGTCATAGAGCTTAATCCTAATGCTAATATATCATACTGCATAAAAAATAGTTAATTGAAAAATTATAATTATTTATGATGGGGGTAAATAATGAAAAAATTTATTATTATTATGTTAAGTACGCTTTTACTATTATCATGCGGAGGAAAAAGCGGATCAAGTAATAATATAAATTTCACAACTCAAAGTGCTGTACCCCCACCTAGCCCAATGCTTGAAGAAGATGCTGTTGTTACTGATAGTGTAAATTACACTTCAGAAAGCAATATAGAAAGAAAATTAATAGTAACTGTTGATATAAGAATTAATTCAAAAGATGTAGAAAAAAGTTATAAGTCAATAGAAAATAAAGTTAAAGAATACAATGGATATTTTGATAATGTAGAATCTTCAAAAAATAGATATTACCTTACAATAAGAATACCAAAAGATAATTTAAATAATTTTATATCCTTTATGGAAGAAAGTGAAAAAATAGAAAATAAAAATATTAACACTCAAGATGTTACCGATACATATTACGATACCGATAACAGAATAAAAAACAGAGAAGTGCTTTTAGAAAAACTAAGAAATTATTTAAAAGAAGCAAAAAATATTGATGAAATATTAAAAATTGAAGATAGAATTAATACTTTAACTTATGAAATAGAAAGAATGAAAGGAAATCTTCAAAATTTACAGTCATCTATAGACTATTCAAGAGTTACTGTTAATATACAAAATCAAGAAGCTATAAAAAGCAATACAAATATATATAACAAATATTTAAATCTAATATCATTCTTAAAAGAATTTTTCTCAGGTATAATATTCTTTATAGTAGGCTTTGTAGCTGTTGGAATACCTATAGTATTAATATTAGCACTATTTTACTATATTTGTTTCGGAAAAATAGGTTTAATAAAGAAATTATACAAAAAAATCAAGTAAATTACATATACCCTAATTCTGTATTATAAAAAATTGAATTTTTTTATCAATTTTTATTTTTTTCGGGAACTTTTCTATCAAGTTAGCGTCTAACATAGCATAATAAAAACAAAAATACCAGTAAATAAAAAAGGAGAAAACATATGAAAAAAGGTATTATAATTTTTGTTTCAATTGCAATAATGTTATTCGCTTCTGTTAGCTTATTTGCTCAATACGGCAGAGGTTACGGAAATGGAATGAGTTATGGTAGAGGATATGGAAGAGGTTACGGCAGAGGCTGTAATTACGGAAGATCCTATAATACAGGCTATAATTCTGAATACAGAAATTATAAAGGATATTACAATAATTATAATGGTTGTTACTACAGCACTTATAATAAATAAGCATAAAAATAATAAAAATGTTATAAAAAAGGAGAAAACAATATGAAAAACAAAATTAACAAAAAGGTAGTAATATTAATATCAATAGCTATAATGGTACTTGGTTCTGCATCAGTATTTGCTCAATACGGCAGAGGTTATGGAAATGGAATGGGTTATGGCAGAGGCTGCGGATATGGTTATGATAGAGGATACGGACATCATGGCAGAGGTTATGGAAACGGAATGGGTTACGGCAGAGGCTGCGGATATGGTTATGGCAGAGGATATGGATATTATAACAACAATCTTACTCAAGAACAAATAGATGAAATTAGAGCTATACATGATAAATATTTTCCTCAAATGGATACTTTAAGAAGAGAAATATTCAATCAAAATGAAACTATAGCTGTAGAAATGAGAAAAGAAAATCCAGATCAAAATGCTATAAATGCTGCAATAGATGCTAGAAGTAAAGCTTCTGCAGATTTATCAAAATTGAGAACTCAATGTTATTTAGAGATAGACAAAGTTTACCAAAATAAATAATTTTTTAATCGCTCAACTTTAATCCCCCACATAATAGTAAAATATTATGTGGGTATTTTTATTTTTTATTATTTATTCTGTTTTATAAAAATATAATGGTTAAGGAGGATAATTATGAAAATATTATTTATACTTTTAAGTGTTTCAGCAATGGCTTTTTCACAATACTATTACAGTCCAACACCTAAAGTTGGAAATGTAAAACCATTTATAGCACCAAAAACAAGAACTGCTATACCTGTTTATCCTTATAAAAATGATCTTACAACACCAAGATACGGCAATCCAGGATACACTAAATCATACTACAGAAATGGAAGGTTTCATTATTTCGGAAGCGGATATATGAGCTATATGGAAAGACAAAAATTAAGAGCCATAGACGGAAGATATTCTCCAAGATACAGAATGTTAGAAAATCAAATGAGAGTTAACAACTCAGCAATAAAATCTCAAATGCATCAGAAAAATCCAAACAACAATGCTATAAATAGTGCTGTTAATGATAATTTTAGAATAGAAATGGAAATGCAGATGATTAGAACTTTAAGAGAATTAGATATAAACAGACATTTTAAATAATTTTAATTATTTAAGTATATACCTAAACAAATATATTTTGTCAAAAATAAATTTACATTTTTGCTTTTATATCTGGGGCTTTGCCCCAGACCCCACTTCTTTTGTTGCCACAAAGAAGCAAAAAGGCTACATTTGGGCTTTAATTAATAAATTATTTTACATGTAAGACAATTTTAGTATGATTTAGTACTAATTCTATCCTTGCACTTTTTGCAACTTTTTGCGGCGGTAAAAAGTTGACTAAAAAAAATGACAAACTCTAAAATTTTTAGTATATACCTAAACAACTATATTTTGTCAAAAATAAATTTATATTTTTGTTTTTAT
>NZ_CALXRM010000119.1 GCF_944390845.1 uncultured Brachyspira sp. | reverse complement strand
GTTTATCTTTACTTAATTTACTTCGTTTCATACTTAAATTTTAACAAATTTAAGTTATCTAGGACAGCCCCAAAATTAATAAAAAATAAGGACAGCTATTATTTAAAACCGCCCTTATTTTATAGCATGATATTACACGCTAATATGTATAAAGATCATCTACACCTTTACGTGTCAAAACGTCATTCTTCTTTATTACATTAAACATACATTCAAGTATTTTAGAGTAATTAGCTTTTGTAAACTCCATAGCATCTTTATATTCTTTGATATGTTTATTGACTTTGTCTTTATCATTACTTATATGAGTTAATGTATTTCTTAATTGACTAACTGCGATCTTAGTTTTCTCGTCAAATTTTCCTTTTTCATTGTGTACATAATAATTGTAACATAAAGTAAAAACACTACATTTATAATATACATCAACTGTTCTTCCATCCCAATTAATTTCAGTATCAATATAGCCATTTATATGTTTTATAAAATTAAAAAGAGAAGTAACAACTAAATCCTTGCTTGAAAAAGTAAGAATTTCATATATACGAAGTATAATATTTTTATTTTGTATCCTTATGTTAGTATTTAATATGTTAGACTCAGCAGAAATATTTATAAGTTTTACTATTAAGCTATAATCAGTAAAAGAATCTTCTTTAAAAATATCCAAACAGCTTTTATGCTTTCCTAAAAAATGCAATGATTCTATAAGTAAAGGCTTTAACTTCTTTTTATAATCATCAGCATTTATATACTCTTTTAATGACATTATAATCTGCTCTATAATATCATATTTCTTCTCGCATTTTAATATATCAATATAGCTTACAATCTGATCATTTAATTTCAAATAAAGATTAAGTTCTTTGGCTTTGGTTCTGGTATAATAAAACATATATATAAGCTTTATATTTTCTATTGCTTCATATATAATTGTATTATCAGTCATTATATCAAATCCATTTTCATATCCTTTATCATTATATTTATAAAACTTAAGCCTAGAAAATTTAAGTATATAATTAATATTAAGAGTTATACATATATCAATGATCTTTTGTATTTTTTCTATATTCTTTAAATCTTTTCCTAATAAAGTAAACTCATAGCATAAAGTTTTTAATAAATACAATTCGTCTTTGCATGATTTTAAATGATCTTCATTATCATTATTTTTAGTATGTCCTAATGAAACAAGATATTTTCCAATTTTATTTTCTCTTGTTACAGAATAATAATTATCCAATGCCATTTTTTTAATATCACCATTATAGTTAAAATAGCATGTTTCTCCATTTTCATTTTTATATTTATTCCTATCAAAATAACTATATACATACAAAACATTATAGTTAAAATTAGAAATCTTTAAAGCAATAGCATATATTATCACTTCAAAATCACTATAACTTTCACACTCTATAAATAAGATATAAAACATATTTTCAAACAAAGCGGCAAATCTTTCTATCAAAGTCATGCTATCATCTCTAGTAACTGATGATACAACAGAACACATATATGATACAGCAATATCTTTATATTTTTCATCTTTAGTTTGTAAATATTTAAAATAGTTATATTGAGCTAATAAATTATAAACATTTGCATAAGTTTTAAATATATCAAGAGCCAAATAATCATCTGTCCAAAAATATATATACTCAAGCCTTTCTACATTCATATCATAGGTAAGATGATATTTATAATCAATAAAACGAACAGTATTTAAATATTCTATAGCATTATCAATAAATCCATCCTTGTTAAGGATTTCATGTATATTCCAAAGACGGAAAGGATTAAATCCTACAAACTGAAAAGGTCTAATATTAAAGTAAAAATACAGCAAATTAATGTTTTCAAATTTAGCATCTTTAAAATTATTTTCAGCATAGCTATAAAAAGAATGATTATCTAATTCCATTATTAATTCTTTTACACTGTCGGCATACTTATAAATATCAAAATCTTCATTATAAAATTCTTCACTAACAATAACATAATCATTACTTAAAAATTCTTTAACTTTAACAATTCTAGCCAAATACATATCATATAAAAAATACAAAGCATTATAAACCTGTATTTCCTTTTCATTTTTACTTTCCATAACAGCTTTTATTTTGGTGAATGCAAAAAAGAAAAAGAACTCCTTATAATTGAGAGTAATATGATATTCATCAATATTCCTATATAAATAATTGACTGCTTGAAGTAATATAGACATATCTATTTCATTAGCAGCATACATATCAATCAAACAATTTATTCTTTCGCATAACTCTTTCTTTTTGCATTCTCCATATTCTCCACCTTTATATACATACAAATTATATTCATCAACTTTTGGTTGCACATCAATTTTATTCAATTTAGATAACACTTCATCTAATTTTTTGCTGTCAAATTTTTTGTATAATTCTCTCATATTTTATCTCCTATTTTAATTAATTATTAATTCTTACAATTCTATAAAATCAAAAATTTATAATTTAGAAAATTAAACTGATTTTAAGTTGTATTAATGATGAAGCTAACAAATAGAATATAACTAAGCCTGTAGTTAGAACTGAAAAGAATTAACAAATAATTAAAAAGAATACACTTCAAAAATATAAAACATTCTTTAAATATTTTATCAATTTCTGTGCAATTTAATAAAAGGAAATTACATTTTTTTAAATCATTAAATATCATAATAGCCATGCCTCCTACACAAAATCAATGGTGACACATATTAGATATTAAGATATTTAACGTTTTGATTATAACTCATAAAAAAATAAAGTCAATGCAAAAAATTATTATATATTATAAAAAATGAAGCCCTAACGGAGCGTGGTAATGATATAAGGTTAAATATATAACCATAACCGAAAAATAATTTTTTTAATTTACTTTATATACTAACCGAGTGAAAGGAAAATAAAAAGTTATAAATTTTTTACTTATTATATACCCGCCACCTGACTGAGCGTAGCGAGGAAATACCCGGACGAAGTCCACCGGAGGTGAGGGTACGACCTTATAGTTAAACAAACATTTTTTAAACAATAAGTCCAAAAATCTAATTTTTTTAAAGACTACGAAAAAAAGTTGACTTTCCCAACCCTAACAAGCTAGCCATTTGAACTACTCGCCTAGCTTACACACTCCCTACGGTCGGCACCTTCCCGCACGGCAACGCTTACCCTTACAGCAAGTACAATGTAAGCGACCGAAGGAAGTACTGTAAAGTATGCGGTTTATTATCCAACATCAAACAAAAATAAATTAACCAAAAAGCCAACCCAGAAATATAAAAACTAACCAACAAACAGAAACTAACCCAGAAATAATTTTTTTGAAAATTCACATTATTACCCACCCAAACCCACCATATATAGTTAAACAAACATTTTTAACAAAACAAGCCTACAAACAGGAATTTTTTTGAAAAAACACGAAAAGATTGTACTTTTTTCATAGGAAAAAAGTACCAAAAAACTACTTCTTTTGTGGCACAAAAGAAGCAAAAAGCATTAACAATCTAATAATATAGCTTTAAATTAGGCATTGCATAAATGTTCTTTTTTTATAAAAAAGAACCAAAAAAATTTTAATTATATTAATAATGCAGGCTAAAGCCTTTTACTCTGAAATAATAACCTACTTAAATATGCGGCTGATTACCCAACATAAAAAATAAACTAACTAAAAATCTAACCCAAAAATATAAAAACTAACCCACAAACTAAAACTAACACAGAAATAATTTTTTGAAAATTTACCTTATTACCCACCCGAACCCACCCTATATAGTTAAACAAACATTTTTAACAAAACAAGCCTACAAACAGTAACTTTTTTAGAAAAAATTAGAAAAATACTGTACTTTTTTCAATAAAAATTATGAGCTTCTGGCAAGTTTACTTGACAGAACCCAAAAGCGAACAATTTTTATTTATAATAAAACAAAAGAAGCAAAAAGCATTTACATACTATAGGGATAATCCAATTTTTCTGGTAATATCCCAAAACGCTAACGCGAATTTTTATTAAATATACAACGCAGGCTAAAGCTTTTTAATCTGAAATAATAATATACTTAAATATACGGCTGATTACCCAATATTAAACAAAAAATTATAAATATAATAACATTTGCTAATAAGTAAAATCAAATTCAGGTTCAGATATTTTTTTATTTAATAAAGACATATCATTATTAATTGAATTAAATACAGACTTCATACTTGGATGTCCATCTCTATTTTTTTTTATAGGAATACCACCTTGACTAATAAAAAATTTATTAGCTTCAGCTGTTTCTGGAGGATGAAAAAAATCAACTACAAATAACTTATGACCTAATTTTAATGTTTCTTTTCCCGCTTCAAAAGTACCACCATCTCTTCTTGATTCTATTAATATCATAGCTATTGATAAACCTATTATTACCTTATTTCTTCTCATAGCATTCATAGCATTCCAAGTCAAATTTGGCATAAATTGGGATATAAAAACATGATTTGTATTATTAAGATAATTTTTTACTTCACCTTTAATACGCTTTTTTAATATCCCCTCTGGTATAACAAAAATAGTATTACCATTATTTGAAAGAGCAGACATATGAGCAGTTAAATCCGTACCTGAAGCATATCCGCTAACTACAGTTATATCATTATTTACTAATTCCTTAGCACATTCATAGGCTATTTGTTTTCCTTTATCAGATACTTTTCTAGAACCACAAAATCCTATACTATTTTTATTTAAAAGAGCTAAATTTCCTTGAACAAATATTACTGGCGGCGTATTATTACCCAATGTATTTTTTAATCTTTCAGGATACATTAAATCATTTTCTAGTATCATATATATATTATCATTATATAATTGTTCTGCTAATATTTTTGCTTCATTTTCAGTTTTATAAATATTAGTATAAATATCATCTTTTAATTTTAAAATAGATTTATCAGTAATAATATCTTTCCAAGATGCATTTTTATTAAGCTTCAAAAAATTTAAAGCTTTTTTAATTGCCGCTTCACCTACACCTTTAGCTAGTGCATATTGTAGAAAATCTACATTATACATTTGTATTATCACTATCCCTTAAAGATTTTACAGCTGATATTCCAATGACTTGTTTTGCCCCTAATGATTTTAGAAATTTTGCATAACTCCACATAGAAACACCAGACTGATATAAGTCATCAATAATTATAACATCTTTATCTGTTATATCAACTTTTTCAATAAACTCAAACCCATTAGTATCGGAATATATTTCATTCCAAATACTAATTTTTTCATTTAAAGTTTTATCTTTAAATGATGGTTTATGACATTTCAAAATAAATAAATTATTATTCAATATATATGACAGCCTTTTAACCAATTTATATGAAAGTTTATTATTTTCATTTTCATCAATATCAATTGGTATCGTTGTAAAATAAGTATCTTTTTTATTTATTGGTAAAATATCATAACACTTTTTTATTTTTTCTACTAAAACATTTCCATAATACTCTGCTTCTTCATCAGTTATTTCACTTCTTCTATATTTTAATGAAAATTCAGCTTCTCCTACACTTGTTCTAATTTTATTATCAAAGTCAAAATTAAAATCTGTTGCAACACAATAATCCAATATATTATTATCATTAAAATAATTTTTTATATGATTATTTAAATTCAACCAAATAAATTCATTTATATAATCTAAAAGATTTTGAACTTTTTGCTCTAATAATATATCATTTAAGCTTAATAAATAATTATTATTTTTTGTCTTACACCAATGATTATCGTTCAAAGCTAAATTAAATGATAATAATTCTTTAAACTTATATGAGGTCACTATATTATCTATATTAACATATACCCATAGCTCACTTCTTACTCTTCTTGTAAAATTTATCATAAAAAACTCCGTAAGGACAATATATCCCATTTTATAATAATACAAAACCTCTTATAGTTCCTTTTATTCACCAAATAATTTTTATTTTAACTGTTCAACCAATAATTGAGTAACTAAAGAAATAGCACTGTTAATTGCTAAATCCTTTATTTTAGTAAAAATTTTCTTTTGTTTCAGTCCACTTAAAAATTCACTTCCTTTTAAAGTTAGTTCATAAGAAGTACAATCAACTCTTACAAAAGGACTACCAATATTTGGAGCAAAAGAATATTGATACTTTTTATTAATATTTTCTATACACTGCACAGGAGCCAGACATATTGCATTAAGTATTCCTTAGTTTTTTAAAGTATAACATAGGTGTATCATAATTTAA
>NZ_CALXRM010000118.1 GCF_944390845.1 uncultured Brachyspira sp. | reverse complement strand
AAATATGGCTTTACTAATAAACAAATTAGTTTAAAAGAGAATATTATTATTAAAAATAATAATAGGCATAATGAAATAACAGAAGAATTAGCAAAAGATATTTTATCAAATTCTTTGTATAAACCTGAATATATTTTAAAAGGCAATCCTGAAAAACAAAATTATCATAATTTTATTACAAGAATAGGAGAAGATAAAAATACTATTGTTCTGTTAGATATAGATGAAACAAAAGATTATTATGAGATAGTAAATTATCATATAATAGATGATGATGGGATTTTTTGGAAAAAGAAAAAAGATGAAAAAATAAGAAATAAAAAAAGCTAGTGGAGAGGACTCACATTCCCTCTATCGTATCAATTTAGTAAATACTAAATATCACGGCAGTCGAGTGAGATTTTCTGCAGTTCGCACTAGCTATAATTTATTTTAACATAGTTTTGTAATAAGTAAAGATAAAAGATAAAAATAATTAATTAAAAACATTCATTAATAAACTAACTATCGTATAAATCTTTTTTGAAAAAACAAGGTTTAGAAGATAAGCCTATTTTATTAAAAAAGAATATAATTGAAAAAAATAAATTAAATCACCCTGATATTACGGAAGAAGAGGCTAAAAGAATAATAGGAAATGCTTTATATAGACCAGAATTAATATTAAAGGCAAATGCTGAAAAGACAGCATATCATAATTTTATATCAAGAACAGATGATAAACATAGCGATTTAGTATTGTTAGAATTATCAGATAAAAAAGAAAATTATGAAATAATTAATTATCATGTAATAAAAAATAGACAGAGAGAACAAAAGGAAAAACTAGATACAATTATAAAAGAGAATAGCTAGAATGGGAGGACAGCCAGTCCATAACTAGTATGGGATTCCCTCCATCGTATCAATTTAGTAAATACTAAATATCACGGCAGGCGAGGCTGATTTTCTGCAGTTCATTCTAGCTCTATATATTTAGTTTAACAAAGTTTTTATGATAAGTCAATAAAAAAGATAAAAAATAATTAATTAAAAACATTCATTAATAAACTAACTATCGTATAAATCTTTTTTAATTTTTTATTTTATACTTCTAATATTAGATAAATGGAAACAGGATAATGAAATTTAAAAAGAAATGGCAATTATCGAAGCCGTATCAAATCTAATAATTGCCATTGATACTTTAATAACTGCTATAGCACAGATTATTAAACAGTAAGAAAAACGTGGGGAATTATTCTGTTCCATAACTTCCCACTTTATATAATTATATCAAATATTCGTTGTAGGTCAATATATACTAAAAATTTTTAAGTTTGTCAATTTTTTTATTCAACTTTTTCCCGCCGCACACGCTCTGCGGACTTCGTCAAAGTTGCAAAAAGTGCAAGTATAAAATCAGTACTAAATCATACTAAATTCGTGTTACATGTAAGATAAATTATTAATTTTGTACAATAATAAGTAATCAACCGCACATATAGTGGGCATTTGATAAGATCAAACAGTGCTGTGCTGAAAGGTGCCGCAGCTAGCGGTTGACAAAATATAGTTGTTTAGGTATATACTCAAATTAAAATTACTTATTATAAATCATAAATATAAATAACTTCTTCTATATCTTCATCATCTATTTTTAGAGTGTTTTTAGTACCTGAATCTTTGAATCCGTTTTTCTCATAGAACTCTTTTGCTCTTTCATTCTTATCGAAAACACAAAGACATATTTTTTTATAACCTAAATCTTTTATATATTTGACAGCATGCTCTAATAATAAACGGCCTATTCCAGAGCCTTGATATATAGGGTGAACATATAATGATATTATCTCGCCGTAGCCTTCCATATTGCATCTGCTTTTGCCATGCGAAACAACTGCTATAGGCTTATCATCAATATATGCAATATGAGCCTCTCTAGTTTTATTATTTATACCGTCTTCAAATTCTTCACACCAATCATCTAAATATATTCGCTTTAAATATGAATCAGGTATAATATTTTTATAAGCATCTTTCCAACATATAGCATGCAATTTGCTTATATCAAAAACATCTTTTAATTCAGCTTTCTTTATTGTTATATCCATTTAATTTTATACCTCTATATGAAGATTTTTTTATTATAAAATTATATAGAACTTAAATTTCTTAAAGCATTACTTATAAGATCTTCAGTACTCATATTCGCTTTATTTTCTATTGATGATAAAGCCTTAATAGCTTCATTATTTGAAAAACCTAATGATATCAAAGCCTTTATAACATCACTTTCATTATCATTATAATTTTTTATCATTGACGGAGAAACATTAATATCAATCTTTTCTATCTTATCTCTAAGTTCAAATAAAAGTTTCTCTGCCTTTTTTAAGCCCATACCGGGAACTTTCTTTAATAAATTAATATCTTTATTAAAAAGTATATGCATCAAATCATTTATAGAATAGGTAGAAAGTATTTCCATAGCAAGTTTCGGCCCTACTCCTGATGTGGACATAAGAGTTGAAAACATTTTCTTTTCTTCTCTTGTAGCAAAACCATAAAGAATCATAGCATCTTCTTTGTGTATAAGCTGGGTATATAATCTTATATTATCATCGTTTTTTACTTCCAATTTCTTTGATACTATAATCTCATACCCTACCCCATTACAAAGAATAGCAATGATACCTTCCGATATAAGACAAACTTTACCTTCTATAAAAGCAAACATATTATTATAAACTAGCCTCGTATTCTAATTCTGTTATAGCAGCAATCATTTTATCAGTTGTTACTTTGCTCTCATCGTATTCTACTTCAGCACAAGCATTTTCTAAACTTACATTAACTTTGCTTACGCCTTCTAAAGCTGTAAGTTCTTCAGTAACTGCCTTAACACAATTTTGACAGCCCATTCCTTTTATTTTTATAACTACATTTTTCATTTAAACACCTCTTTGTTTTAATTATCTAACAAATTATATACTACATAAAGGTATTTTTCAATAATATAGAATATCAAAATATATTATTTTTTATTTATTTTCATCATTTTTTATTTTTTCTGTTTCTTCTTTATATAAATTAAATACCACACTCATTTCGGTTCCTACATTTTCTTCACTCTTTATATTTATATCAGCATTATAATAATTACATATATTCTTTACTATTGTAAGACCAAGACCTGTACCATGAACTTTTAGGTACTTATTGTTTTTAACTCTAAAAAATCTCTCAAATATTCTATTTAAATATTGAGGTGCTATTCCGCAGCCTGTATCTTTTACTGTGAATATAGCTTTATCAGCCTTTTGTTTTAATGATATTTTCACATCACCGCCGTCATCTGTGTATTTTATGGCATTATCAACTAAATTATTAACTACCTCTGTAATCTTTTCTTTATTAGCCATTATAACAGCTGATTCAATATCCAAATCTATATTTATATCTCTTTGTTCTGCCTTTATTCTGTTACTTTCAAATACATCAAGTACTACATCTTTAATATCTATTTGCTCATCAATAGTTTCCTTCCAATTAGCTTCTATTCTGCTTAATGTAAGCATATCAACTACAAGGTCTTTCATTCTTAATGCTTCATTATTTATACGTTTAATAAAATCATCTTTATTTTTTCCGCCGCCTGTTGCTATAAGAAGTTCAGAATATCCTATTATAGAAGTAAGAGGAGTTTTTAATTCATGAGATGCATTTATAAAGAAGTCCTGCTTTTCTATTTCTACCTTTCTTATATCAGTAACATCTTCAAATTTAATCAATGCTGATATATTTTCATTATTACGTATAGGTACAATACTAATCTCTATATCCATAGTATGTTCTTTAACATCAAATTTAGAAAATCTGCTGAACTCTATGGCATTATCTATCTTTTCTATTACATCTTCATCAGTGATAATTTCACTAAGTTCTTTTATATTACTTTCAGATATTTCAAGCAAATCTAATGCATATTGGTTAATGAAAAATATTTCTTTATTCTTATTAACTGCTATAATACCTTGAGCTATATTCTCAAGCACATAATTCAATTTTTCTTTTTCTGTTTGATAACCTGTAATATTTTCATTCAAACTCACAGCAAGTTCATTAATATCATATAGAATACTGTTAATATCGTTATATCCTGTAAGATTTTTCGGGACTGTAGATTTATTATTGTATATATTATCAAGAGTTTCCTTTATCATATAGAAAGGAATCATGATATTTCTGCTCATTAAAGGAAGAACCAAAGACATAACAATAATAACAATACCTATAACCATAACTGCTGTAAATAGGAAACTTATCAAATATTTATTTACAGAATCTATAGGTATTGATACCCTAAGTATATAATCTCTATTATCATCAGCTTTAATTTTTTTGGATACATACATATATGGTGTCTGCTGACTAATAGAAGTATTTATAGAAAAAGCAGGTTTATTTTCTGTACTATGCAATGCTGCTATAACATCGCTTCTATTAGTATGATTCCCCATAGGATTTTTAGTGGTACCCGACAATGTATCAGCAACAACCATACCATTTGTGGAAATGATACTTATTCTTAATTCTTTTTTATCAGACTGAAGTACAAATCTTTTAAAAGCATCTTCTGTTTGTATATCATATAAATCAATCTCTTTTTCAAGCATCTCCATAATGTTTACTATCATAACTTGGCTATACTTAATATTATTGTATTGCACTGTAAACAATATACCTATAAACATTAAGGCACTTGATAGTATCAAAATGAGTAATGATTTATAAAATATATTCTTAATCATAGTATTTGTTTATTACACTTCAGTTAATTTATAACCCATACCTCTAACAGTAATAATATTTTCTTTTGTCAAATCCAATTTCTGTCTGATAGACTTTATATGCATATCAATGGTTCTAGTTTCCATTGAATGATCCACTCCCCATACTTCTTCAAGCATAGTTTCTCTGTCTACAACATTATTTGCATTTTCCATTAATAATTTAAGCAAATCAAATTCTTTCTGGGTTAAAATAACCTGCCTATCTCCGACAAATACGCTTCTCTTTTTAACTACAAGCTTTATTTCTCCGAAAGTAAGCTCTTCAGCATCAAGTCTTACATCTTTTTTTCTCAAATTTGATTTGATTCTAGCAAGAAGTTCCAAAACAGAGAAAGGTTTAGGCATATAATCATCAGCACCTAAATTAAGTCCTGTAACTATATTAATTTCACTTGCCTTTGCTGTCAGCATTATTACTTTAATTGGAAGATGTGCATAATCGGTTCTTATAATCTTTAAGATTTCAGTACCCTCTATATCTGGAAGCATTATGTCTAACAAAACTAGATTAGGCGTCTGCTTTTTTAATGCTTCAAGCATATCATTACCATTTGAAAAGCATTCTATAGTATATCCTGCTTCTTCAACTGTGTACTTAATAAGATCTCTAATATTGTCATCATCTTCTACTGAGTAAATAAGTTCTTTATTCATAAAACAAACTACCAAAATAATATATTTTTTTGTTATATAATTGTATATTTTTACTACTTAATATACAAATAATATACAGCAATAATAATATAATAAAAATTTACATTTTTGTCAAAATTTTTATGCTCAACTTTCTAATATTATTATTTTATAATAACTTTGATACCAAACATTATGTAAAAAATATTCAATTTAAATGTTGACTTATACTATGTTTAATATTAAAATTATCCTATGAAACAAGATTTAACACCTATATTAGAAAATTATTTAGAAACTATTTACAACTTAGAAGTAGAAAAAAATTTTAAAGAAGCTATTAGAATAACAGACATAGCAGATGTTGTAGGACGTTCAAAAGCCAGTGTTAATACTGCCATAAAATCATTATCAAAATTAGGTCATATTAAACATGAACATTATGGCGATATAGAATTAACAGATTCAGGCAGAGCTATAGGAAAAGATATTGCCGAAAGACATGCTATATTCTATTACTTCCTTACAAAAGTATTAAATGTAGATGAAAAAATAGCTGATGAAGAAGCTTGTCTTATAGAACATGCTATGAGTAAAGATACTGTGCATAAATTCAAAGAGTTTCTTTGCGGATACTGTAAAAAAGAAAATATATTTAACAATTCAAATAAAAATTAATACAGTTAATAGAATATATTATCCGCAATTAAGTTTTTAATAATACTATAAGCTTTTTACTGTATATATTACTCTATTTTTTACACATATTTATATAAAACTATTTCCACTTTATAGTATATACCTAAACAATTATATTTTGTCAAAAATAATTTTTTTAAATTTTAAATATCTGCAGGGCTTTGCCCCG
>NZ_CALXRM010000117.1 GCF_944390845.1 uncultured Brachyspira sp. | reverse complement strand
TCTAGTAATTTAAATTATAAGGAATACCTTCTTTTTTTAAACTAAAAGTGTGCAATATCTATGGCTCTTAAACAATAGTAGTTTAGGTATATACTAGAAATAAAATACATATTATGTTAGTATTGTATATTATAATATTATGAGGTTTGATAATGAATACTAATGAAAAGGATATAAAATTTATACTTCCTTTAAGTTTGCTTGGAGGAAGAGATAATATAGTAAAAGTAAATAATTGTGCTACTAGACTTAGATTAGAATTGAAAGATGTTGATAAAATTGATGTAGAAGAAATAAAGAAATATTATCCAGTGGTACAAAAAATAAGCCCAACAGAAGTACATATAGTAGTAGGTACTAATGCTTCTGCTTTTGCTGAGTCATTAAGAAAGGTTATAGATTCTGATGATTCTTCTTCTAATAGAGCTTTGATTCTTCTTCCTTTGATTGGAAATAGAGAAAATATAGTAAAAGTAAATAATTGTGCTACTAGACTTAGATTAGAATTAAAAGATGCTGATAAAGTTAATATAGAAGAAATAAAAAAGTATTATCCAGTAGTACAAAAAATAAGCCCAACAGAAGTACATATAGTAATTGGTACTGCAGCTAGTTCATTGGCTGATGAATTAAGAAGAGTATTAAATGTTTCAAGTGCATCAGTAGAACATGATGAAAGCAATAATTGTTATGCTAATAGAGTAATGCTTCTTCTTCCTTTACTTGGCGAGATAGAAAATATAGCAGTAATAAATAACTGTGCTACAAGACTTAGACTTCAAATAAAAGATATGAGTAAAGTTAATGTAGAAGAAATAAAAAAATATTATCCAGCGGTACAAAAAATAAGTGATACAGAGCTTCATATAGTAATTGGTACAGATGCAAGTCTATTAGCAGATGCTTTCAGAAAAATATTTGAAAGTCATAAATTAAAAACTGCTTTGGTTCTTCCATTGGTTGGCGGAATAGAAAATATCACTAAAGTAACTAATTGTGCAACTAGATTAAGATTACAAATAAAAGATATTAATAAAGTTGATATTGAAAGTATTAAAAAATATTATCCTGCTGTTGAAAAGATAGGAGATAATGAGATACATATAGTAGTTGGTACAGATGCTAATGAACTTGCTAATGAGTTTAAAAAATTTGTGATTTAATTTGTATAAGATTATAGAGAGGGGCTTTATAAAAAAGTTCCTCTCTTTTTTATATAATTGTATTTTTACTTCTTTTTAACTAATAATTCAATCAAATTTAAATATTTTTTATTCTTTTTTATAAATGTCTGAATATATAACATATTTTATAATCCCTTATATAATTTATATAGTGTATGTATTCTTAAAAAAAACATCATAAAAAGTTTTGTATTGTATGTAAAAATAAATTGATTAATTTGTAATAAAAAAACAGATTAAGCTTTATTTTTTATAATATTTTTATTATACTAGATTTACTGAAAAAATATGATAAAATAATATAGCTATGTAAAAATATATTTTATAATAAAATGTATTTATATAGTTGTTTTTATCTTGCTAAAGAGAGTATACTAAATTATATACTTGATATTTATTTGAATATATAGCAGGATTGGGGTATAAAAATAGTGTATAGAGTTTATAATTACAAAGAAAGTTATAATCTATTTTGAAACTCTTAAAAATTTAGACTTTACAATGGTAAAAGATAAAAATATCAATTATTTATTAAAAATAATATAAAAAAGGAAGGGTAATAATTATGTCTAGCATTAAATTTGAACATGTAAGAAAAGTATATGATAACAAAGTAGAAGTTGTTAAGGATTTTAGTTTAGATATAGCAGATAAGGAATTTGTAATTCTTGTAGGTCCATCTGGATGCGGTAAATCTACAACACTTCGTATGATAGCTGGTCTTGAGGAGATAACAGATGGTAAATTGTATATTGGAGATAGATTGGTAAATGATGTTGCTCCAAAAGATAGAGATATAGCTATGGTATTCCAAAACTATGCTTTGTATCCTCACATGTCTGTATTTAAGAATATGGCTTTTGGTTTGGAGCTTAGAAAAACTCCTAAAGACGAGATAAAAAAACGTGTTGAATGGGCAGCTAAAGTTCTTGACATATCACATTTGCTTGATAGAAAACCTAAAGCATTATCAGGCGGACAGCGTCAAAGGGTAGCTTTGGGAAGAGCTATGGTGAGAAATCCGTCCGTATTTTTATTAGATGAACCTCTTTCTAACCTTGATGCTAAATTAAGAGTTCAAATGCGTACAGAATTAATTAAGCTTCATAAACAGCTTCAAACAACATTCGTATATGTTACTCACGACCAAGTTGAAGCTATGACTATGGGTACTAGAATTGTAGTTATGAAAGACGGTGATATCATGCAAGTTGATGATGCTAAAACTCTTTATAACAGCCCTAAAAATTTATTTGTTGCTGGATTTATTGGTGCACCTCAAATGAATTTCATAAATGCAAAACTTAATAAAAAAGACGGAAAATGGTATGCTAGTTTTGACAGATATGAAATCGAATTAAACAATGAAAGAATATCAAAAGTAGATGATTCTTATAATGGTAAAGAAGTTATATTAGGTATAAGACCAGAAAATGTTGTTTTATATAAAGATAAAGCTGATAGCAATTCTAAAAACTTAATAGAAGCTATTATTGATGTTATAGAAATGATTGGTTCTGAAAGTTATTTATATATGAATTTTGGAGATTCTCAAATTACTATAAGAATAAATACAAGCGACGATTATCAAAGAGATCAGCATGCATTTATGGACTTTGATTTGAATAAGCTTCATATTTTTGATAAAGATACTCAGAAAAATATTTTAGTAGAACAATAATATATTACAATACATAAAATAAAAAATAAGGCTTGGGTTATTATTTATCCAAGTCTTATTTTTTATTATTATCAATTTTTTATTATTAATTTATAATATTATCTAATATTCTAAATAGATCTTCCTTGTTTTCGCATTTCATAAGTTCTATTTTATTTTCCATTCTGTAACCAGTTAAATATTTCATAATGAATTTACGCATAAAATGTATTCCGCTTACTTCTCCGTATAATTCACAGCATCCATTTATATGTTCTTTAATGACACTTTTAAGATTATCATTTTCTGTTATTTCATTATTATAACTGTCATTGTCATCGAATATAGTATTAAGTTCTCTGAATATCCAAGGATTTCCCACAGCACCTCTGCCAACCATTATTCCGTCAACTTTAGATATATCAAAAGCTTTTACAGCATCTTCTTTGCTTTTTATATCTCCATTTCCAATGAGAATATAATCTTTTCCTAGTGCTTCTTTTACTTTTGCTATGGCTTCCCAATCAGCAGTGCCTCTGTACATATCGCTTGCATATCTTCCATGCAATGTTAAAAAGCAGGAACCATTTTCTTTCATAGCTAATGCTCTTTCTATTTCTCCGCCTTCACCTCTTTTAAGTCCTAATCTTATTTTTACGCTTACAGGCAATGGAGATACGCTTTTTACAGCTTTTAATATAGAAATCATTTTATCAGTATCTTCTAAAAGCCCTGCTCCTCCATTATTCTTTACAACTTTTTTAGTAGGGCAGCCCATATTAATATCTATAAACGAAAATCCGCTTAAGTCTGTTATTTCTATAGCTTTTTTAAAATCATCTTCATTTGCACCAAACAATTGTAATGATACAGGGTATTCATCTTCTTTATGTTCCATATATCTGTAAGTCTTTTTTACTTGTCTTGCCAAAGCAGCAGCACTTACAAGTTCAGTTATTAAAAGTCCTGCTCCAAATCTTCTTGACAGTCTTCTAAATACATAATCTGTATACCCAGCCATAGGAGCTAGAAAAAATCTTGAAGGTATATTTATTCCTTCTATTATTATATTTCTGTTCATATTTTCCTTAAATTTGTTAAATTTTCTATATAATATAAACAATTATAAAAAAACTGCAATACATAATTAATTGTTTTATAAGTTTAATAATGATGTAAAATGGCTAAATATATGTTGACTATAAAATACACTATGATATAATAAAATAGTATAATAATGACATTTGTAGAGGTATCACGTGGATATATATGATATAGTAGATAATCCTGAAAAGCAGCTTGAAGTATTTTCCGGTATTATCAAAAGAATGAATGCTAGTAATGATCATGATGAAACTTTAGTTACTATCATATCTGAAATAAAAACTATAATGTATACTGATTCTATTCTATTATATTTAGTAGATCAAGAACTATACAATTTGCATTATGAAATGTCCATAGGACCTCTAGGCAGTAAATTTTTTGGTCATATTGTAGAAAATGATAAACCTCTAGCAGTAAGAGCTTATACTACTTCATGTTCATTATATTCTAATAATCCTAGTGATGATTCTGCTTTCATACCTATGAAGGAAATTCTTGGCGATGAATTACAAAATATATTATTTGTACCTCTAAAAGTAAGAAAGAGAAATATTGGTTCATTATTTTTAATGAATAAAAAGAATGGTAAATTTGTAGAAAAAGATACTGTTGTAATGTCTTTATTTGCTAATATAGTATCTTTAGCTTTAGTTAATAAAATGGTATATGATAGAGCACAGTCAAGAGCTTATGAAGTAGGTGCTTTATATCAAATGTCTATTTCTATTAATAAATGCGAAACTATAGAAGAAATACTTAATGATAATATTAGTATAGTTTGCGAAGCTTTTGAGGCACATAGGGTATCTGTTATATTAAAAGAAAATGGCGTTTTCAAATTCAAGGCTGGTATAGGTATTGATGAAGATGTACTTAAATATGGTGTTGTAACAGTTGAAGATAATGTTCTTTCAGAAGTACTAGCAACTGGAAAACCTGTTTATTCTATTAATGTTGATAATGATAAGAGGTTCAGGCCTAATAAATCTCTTAGGTATAAAAGAAACAGCTTTATGGTTGCACCTATAATTGCTAAAGATGAAATTATAGGATTCCTTTCGGCTACAGAAAGAAATATAAATAAAGCATTTAATTTAAGTAATTTATCACTTTTGGAAATGCTTGCTCAGCAGATTGGTGAAAATTACATGCATGTGTTATTATCTGAAGAATCTAAAATAAAAGAATCATTAACAGAAGAAATTAATTTTACAGAACAGCTTCAAAAAAGCGTACTTCCTAAAGAATTCCCTAGCAATGGTTTATTTGATATAGCTGCTGTTAGCATACCTAGTAAGAACGTGGGAGGAGATTTCTACGATTATATAAAAATCAGCGATACTAAATATGCACTTGTTATTGCTGATGTATCAGGTAAAGGTTTAGGTGCCGGATTCTTTATGACTATGACACGTTCTATTTTAAGAGTGTATTTCTCTGAAATGGATGATCCTGCTAAAATATTAGAAGCCACCAACAAGCATATATATAAAGATTCTAATAATGGTATGTTTGTTACTTGTTTTTTAATTGTTATTGATACAGAAAATAAGACAATTACTTATTCTAATGCGGGTCATTTAACTCAGTATTTAATAAAAAAATATGAAATTAGTACTTTAGACTCTATATATGAAATGCATACTCATGGAAAGCCTCTTGGTTTTATTGAAGATGCTGCTTATCAAAATAAACAAATTTCTTATTCAAGTTCTGATACTATAGTTCTATTTACAGACGGAGTTACAGAAACATTCAATAAATCTGAAGAAGAGTATGGAGAGGAAAGATTAAAATCACTTCTTAAAAATCATTATGATGATGCTAAAGAATTAGTTGATGATATAGTAAATGAAACAGTTTCATTTAGAGGAAAAACTCCTCAATTTGATGATATTACTCTTTTGATAGCAAGATTATTGAATTGATTTTTTCTATATATACTAAAAATTTTTAAGTTTGTCATTTTTTTATTCAACTTTTTCCCGCCGCAAAAAGTTGCAAAAAGTGCAAGGTATAAAATTAGTACTAAATCATACTAAAATTGTTTTACATGTAATATAAACTATTAATTTAAGCTAAAATATAGCCCTTTTGCTTCTTTGGGGCACCAAAAGAAGTGGGGTGCGGGGCAAAGCCCTGCAGATATTTAAAATTTAAAAAAATTATTTTTGACAAAATATAATTGTTTAGGTATATAGTAAAAATTTTTAACTTTGTCAATTTGTTTATTGTTCTTTTTCCAGCCACAGGCAGACAGCGTCAAAGAACCTTATATCCTCGACAGGCTCGGATACGCTTTGCGAAAACGCAATTGCTAGAACTTTATATTTTAAGAATATATATTAAATATAGTGTAATACCCTAGTTTTAGGTCAAAAATGCAGTTATTTTGGTTCTTTTATACCAATACCGAAATGTACCTTGCCTACGGCACACAGAGCGTCGGTAAAAGAACTGGGGTTCTGCACGCTGTGTACTTCGTAAGGGCAAAGCCCTGAAAATATTTTAAATTAAAAAAATTATTTTGACAAAATATAGTTGTTTAGGTATATAATATTTTTTATTGAAATAAATACGGCTTTATGGTATATTGTGATTAATATTCTATAGGAGTTTTTATGAAAAAAATATTTTTATTAATCACAATA
>NZ_CALXRM010000116.1 GCF_944390845.1 uncultured Brachyspira sp. | reverse complement strand
AAAGCTATTTACAATATTTTACTATATGGAGTTAGTTGTATACATGACTGTAATTCTTTCGGTTGCGTACAAAAAAATTGATTATTTAAGATTTTTTTAAATTCTTAGGCTTATTTTGTTAAAAAGGTTTGTTTAACTTTAAAGGGTGGGCGGGCGGGATACCCTAATTTTTTGAAAAAATAAAAAGTATTCAGCCGCATGTATAGTTGACTATCCATAATGATTTGCAATATCGTGCGGAAAGCCTCCGCGAAGCGTACCTGTAATGGTATAGGCGAATAGTTGACAAACTTGAAAATTTTCAGTATATACATATAAATTTTATAAACATTATTATAATGAAAAATAAGTTAAATAAAAAAGGAGGCATTAAAGCCCCCTTTAATATCATAATATATACAAATTAAATAATTATTTACTAGCTAATTCATGAGCATAAGCCATTCTAAACATATCTACTTCATTGAACTGTTTAGTAATGAATTGAATACCTATAGGCATATTGTTTTTATCTGCTCCGCAAGGTACGCTCATAGCAGGAAGACCTACCAAGTTAATATTAGAAACATAACTATCAGCCAAGAAACTTAAAGCACTGTCAGTTTGATCTCTTGTACCTAAAAGACCTGCAGTTACAGGAGAAGTAGGAGAAACAATAACATCAACATTTTTGAATGCATTATCAAAATCCATTTGCATTAACTTTCTTACTTTTAATGCATGCTGATAATGGCTGTAGAAGAATCTTTTACCAGTCATTAAAGTACCGAATAATATTCTAGCTCTAGTTTCAAAAGCAAGTCCTACACTTCTTGAAGTATAGTAATATTCATCTAAATTGAAATCGCCTTTAGGGTGATATCCGTATCTTATACCGTCATATCTTCCCATATTAGAAGCTACTTCAACATCCATAACTGCTGTATAAACTCTTGAACCATATTTAGCATTAGGTAAGCTAATCTCAACTATTTCAGCACCTTGATCTTTTAATCTTCCTATAGCATCCATAACCTTTTCTTTTACATCATGATCTATTAATTCAGAATCATAGTACTCTTTAGCAAGTCCTATTTTCATACCTTTAATATTTCCGTCTAAATAAGAATTATAATCAGGAACTGGAATATTTAAAGTAGTAGATTCTTTAGGGTCAAAACCAGCTATAATTTTAGTCATTAAAGCAGCATCTTTAACATCTTTAGTTAAAGGTCCAACTTGGTCTAAACTGCTAGCCATAGCAATACAACCAAGTCTAGGAACTCTGCCGTAAGTAGGCTTAACACCAACTATACCGCAGAAAGAAGCAGGCTGTCTTATAGATCCGCCAGTATCACTTCCTAAAGCACCGAAAGCAAAATTAGCAGCAACTGCAGCAGCAGATCCGCCTGAAGAACCGCCAGGAACATGTGCTCTATTTCTAGGGTTTCTAGTAACTCCATAGTTAGAAGTTTCTGTAGTTCCGCCCATAGCAAATTCATCCATATTAGTTCTACCTATAATGATAGCACCGTTATCTATCAATCTTTGAACTGTTGGAGCTGTATAAGGAGCTTTATAACCCTCAAGCATTTTTGAAGAAGCTGTCATTAAATGACCTTTATAGCACAAATTATCTTTAATAGCCAAAGGAACACCAAGTAATGGTAAATCCTCACCATTATTGATTCTTTCCTGAGCTTTTTTAGCTTGTTCTAATGCCTCATCTTTAAAAAGTTCAAGATAAGCATATATTTTATCATCTCTTTTATTATCTTCCTCTATTTTATTTAGAATAGATTCAACTAATGTAGGAGCATCTATTTCCTTATTTTTTAATTTCTCTCTGATTTGAATTATACTTAATTCATTTAACTCCATAGTAAAAAACCTCTTAAACAAAAATATAACAAAAGTTATTAATCCAAAATATTATATCATATATAGATGTTTTTTGCAAAATAATAATGTTTTTAATATAGTTTTTTATGATAAAAAAATTTAAAATAAAAAAATAGAGAGCCTAAATTAATAGACTCTCTATTTATTTTTAAACAAATATTAATTACTGAGCGTTTTCAGTAGCTTGAGTATTATCTCCATTTTCAGCATTTTCATCTTTTGGAGGTTTGATTTCTGGTGGTATTCCTACTGGAACATCAGCAAAATCGAAATAATTTTCATAATAAGATTTTTGGAATCTATTAGCTATAGGCTGCATTCTGAAATTATCTACATAAGAAGCAACAAAGTTAATGTTTTTTCCGCCATAAGTAGCATAATAAACAGCTAAAGAAGTTTTAGCAGCTTTATTAGCATAGTTACCGTATCTCATAGTAGTGAAATCATCGAAAGTAGAATATCTGCTGTTATGGAATCCGCCGTATTTCATGTGGAAACCGCCTAAAGTTCTGCTGAATAAACCTCTAGACATTACATAACCAGGATGTGCATATTCATTACCTTCGTTTCTTGATTTATATTGTTGTAAAGTGTAATCACCTTCGTAAACAGCACTTACAGCAAATAATTTATCTTCATGGAAGAAGAATTTATAAGCCCATTTAGTTTCTTTTCCAGCTAGAGTAGCATCATCATTTATATTGTCAGCTCTAACTGTCATACATTTAAATTCATTTGTTACTATGAAATTAAAGTATAAAATATTTTCATCTCTTGTGAAAAGTTCTGAAACATCGTTAGTAGTAAATTTAATATTTACCCAATCCATAGTTTGAGGATTATACCATACTAAATCTGGATCTGGATATTCACTAACATAAAATGTACCACTTATAGGCTCAGCTGCTCCTGCTGAAAAATTAGAAGCTACTAATATCTCGTTAACTTCATCAGGAGTGATGCCATAAGGAACCAAATCATTAAACATAAAAGGAACCGTTTGGTATGCATGAACTGATATTGACATAGCTACCAACAAAAACATAACTAGTAATTTTTTCATTTTTTGTTCTCCAAGATTTTTATTATTTATTATTATACTATATTGAAAAATTAAATCAAATACATTATGTTTACTTATAGATATTTTTTTCAAGTTTTAAACACTTACTACTTAATTATAACATATAAATTACATATTTCTATATATATTCTTGACTTTTTATCAAAAATCATATATCATTCTTCAAATAAAATACATACTTCGCTTCTTTAAGATATCCTAATCATAAAAGAAGCTTTATCCAAGGAGTTCAAAATATGAGAGAATACGAAATATTATTCGTAACAGAAATCAATGACGCTGTGCATCAAAATGCTAAAGATCATGTAAAATCTATTCTTCAAAACTATCATGCTGAAATTTTCAATGAAGCTGATTATGGTATTCATAACTTAAGCTACCCTATTCGCAAAGTTAATCAAGGTAAATTCTATTACTACCACTTCAGATGTAATGGAAATGATTTAACTCATATAGAAAAAGAATTGCGTTATGAATTAAGCATATTAAGATTCATAATAGTTCGCTTAGATGAAATAATACAGAAAAATAAAAAAGAAGATAACAAAGAAAATACTTCTAATGAAGAAGTTTCAAAAGAAGCTTAATTTATAATAGATAGATAATAGAGGCTTTATATTATGGCAACAGATTTTAATAATGTAACTTTAATAGGAAGACTTACAGCTGATCCTGTGTCTAAATATTTACCTAGCGGCAGTGCAGTTGTTGAGTTTTCTATAGCAAATAACTATTATGTAAGCACTAAAAATGCAACTGAAGTTAATTACTTTGATGTTGTTGCTTTTGGTAAAATGGCTGAAACTGTTAGTAAATACCTTACTAAAGGAAAACAAGTTGCTATAAGCGGAACTTTAAGACAGGAAAGATGGCAAGATAAAGATACTAATGCAGCAAGATCTAAAGTTAGAATCATTATGCAAAACATGCAGATGTTAGGAAATAACAGTGCTATGGGCGGTGCTCCTGCTGCTAGTATGGATACTACTTATTCTCCTTCAGCTTCTTCTGGTGTAGACTTAGGAAGTTTCTCAGACGATGATGATGAAGTGCCATTTTAATTGAAAATAGTATATTTTTTTAGGAGATAAACAATGGATTTAGAAAACATGGAAAATCTTGAAAATAACAATGAAGAAGAAATGAAAGGAAAAGGCGAAAAAAAAGCTCATTTCAATAAAGAAATTAATGAAAAAGACGGAAGAAAAAAATTCTTCAAGAAAAAAGTTTGTTATTTCTGCAAAAACAATATTGATGTTTTAGATTATAAAGATATTAAATTATTAAAAAGATACGTTAAAGACAGCGGTAAAATCATACCTAAACGCTTAAACGGTACTTGTTCTAAACATCAAAGATTAGTTACTAAAGCTATTAAAAGAGCTAGAAATATAGCACTTTTACCTTATGAAACTAGATATTAATTTTTAAACAATTAAGAATATTAACAGTCGTTATAATATAAATTATAGCGGCTGTTTTTTTTAACCTTTAATAATACCTACTACTATAAAATTAATAATTTCACAAATTACTATAATAAATGTTATATTATTAAAACAAATTATGATAGAATATAAAAACGGAGAATATTTTATGAAAATAATGAAATCATATTTTAAATACATTATTATGCTTTTTATTATTTCTGCAGCATTAGTATTTGCTCAAAATAATAGCTTACCTAATTTGAATGCATTTGATACTTTCAATAAAAATCCTGAAATTAATTTTACTTTGGAAACTAATAATAACAAATTAACAGTAAAAGCAATTATACCAAATAATTATTATGCATATTTAGAATCAAGCATAGCAAATAAAATATTATTCTTTGCCGACAACAAACAAATAAATACAACTTATCCAAAAGGCGAAAAATATCATAATGACATAATAATAAAAGGCGAACAAGAGTTTATATTAAATGATATTGATATAAATAAAATTAACTTTATAAAATCTACTTATCAATTATGTTCAGCAAAAGACAATGTATGCTTACAGCCGAAAAGTAAAGTAATATATGGAGAAGAAATTGATATACCTGATAATGCAAATATTATAACAGATGGAAAACCTGAGAATGCAAGATCTATAGAAAACTATATAAAAGGAAGCAATAATATATTTATAACATTGATTTTAATATTTGCAGCAGGACTTGCATCTGTACTTTTGCCTTGTACCTATCCCCTACTATCGATTACAGTGTCTATTTTAGGAACTACAACCGATTCTAAAAACAATAAAAAATTAAGCGTATTAGCTTCGCTTTTATTTGCATTAGGTGTAATAACAACTTATACACTTTTAGGTGCTATAGTTTCTGTGGCTGGATTTGCTTTTCATAAAACTATTCTATTTGGAAGTATTGGATATAATCCTATTGTTTTAACAATATTAGTATTATTATTTTTATACTTTACATTTTCTATGGCTGGATTTTATGAGATTAAAGCCCCTTCTTTTTTACAGTCTGCAAAAACAAATGCATACTCCAAAAAAAATCAATCAATATTCCATAAATATATAATGGGACTTCTTGCAGGAATAGTTGCTACACCTTGTGCTGCTCCTATAATAGCAGTTATATTGGAAATAGGTTTTCTTAATCCTGTATTTGCTACTCTTTATATGGCTGTTTATGCTTTAGGGTTCGCTTCTGTATTATTCATTCTTGGTACATTCGCTTCAATACTTACAAAAATGCCTAAGGCTGGAACTTGGATGGTATATGTTAAATATATTTTCACTTTCCTAATGATGATAATAAGTTTCTATTATGCTAATATACTTTTCGGAGTTTTAGGATTTAATAAAATAAGTTATATACTTGCTTCAGCTACGATATTAGTATTTGCAGTATTAGTTTACATAATAAAAAACAAATCTGCTATGTTAAGTGCATTAGAAATAAAAATATTCATTTCTGTAGTTATTATATCAATAGCATTAGGATCTGCTTACGGATTTATAAAACAAAAGAATGAAGTTGTAAATCATATCACATACAATGAAGCATTAGAGCTTTCAAAACAAAACAACAAACCGATATTAATAGATTTCTCTGCCGTTTGGTGTGCTAATTGTTATGAGCTTAAAGAGAAAGTATTTGTAAATGAAGAACTAAAAAAATTCATAGATGATAATTTGATTTTCACTGAAGTTGATGTTGATAAATACAAAAATATTTCTGATGAGTATAATGTTAAATGGCTTCCTTGGATAATAGTAGTTGACAGCAACAAGAACATATTATACACAAAGAATTCATTTTCAAGTTTCGATGACAAAATGGCTTTGAGTATAAAAGAAGATTTAGAAAAAGTAATTAATAAATAAATTTTATAGATATTTTTTTAAGCAATATTTTACTGCTTTCCATATCCAATATAAATAGTACAAACTATTTATATTGGATAAGATATTCACAATTTTTTAACATCTTCTATACTTAAACCTGTAGCTTTGCTTATTTCTTCATCAGTCATATTCATATTTTTAAGATTCAATGCTATATTTCTAGCTTTATTTATTTCACCTTTTTCAATACCTTCTTTAAGACCTTCTTCGCGTCCTTTAATTCTTTCTTCATTTAAGGCAAGTATATCAAAATAATTCTTTTCATATTCAGTGTAGTTATCAAATAAATCTTTTGTATTTACAAATTTGTTATACTCATC
>NZ_CALXRM010000115.1 GCF_944390845.1 uncultured Brachyspira sp. | reverse complement strand
GTGAATTATCAATAGCATTAGCAGAGAACTTTCATCTGTTTGAAAATTGACAAAATATATTTGTTTAGGTATATACCAAAAATTTTAGAGTTTGTCAAAAAATACAATTTTAAATTTAGGTTATTTGTGGGGACTAGCCCTGCGAAGCACACAGACGTGCCACACCCCCAGTTCTTTTGTTGACACAAAGAACCAAAAAGACTGCATTTTTGACACAAATCTTGTTTTTACTTCACATTGCAAACAAAACTTAATAATATTTTATACTATTAATAAACAAAAATTACATTTACAAAAAAGTAAAAATTGACAAAATATAGTTGTTTAGGTATATACTATTAAATATTTAATTATAAGAATAATTTTTTATAAACTTAATTTTATATATTGCAGTTTTTTCGATTTTTATTATACTTTATAAATGAATAGAACTAATCAATTTGTTGATAAAATTTTACAGAATTTCGATAAAGTTTCTGATGATGAAAAGAAAAAGGTATTTCAAAGGCTATCTACGCTTTGGTATTCTCAAAATATTATTATAGAAAATCTTGAAGAAGGTATAATAGCTATAGACAATGAAGGAGTAATACAAGGAATTAATAAAAAGGCTTGTTTCTTATTTTCTATACCTAGGGATACTGAAGGCGAAAAACTTTCAAAGTATATGATTGTTAATGATACTGGCAGAAGTATATTAGAAATCATTAAAAGTAAAGATTCTGATACTAAATTATTAAAAGATAATGATAATGAAAGAATACTTCAAATAAATATACTTCCTATAGGCGACAGCGGAAGAATAATAGGTACACTTATAAAAGCTTTTGATATTACCAAAACTTATGAAAGTGCACAGAAACTTAAAAGAGCGGAACAATTAGCTTCTCTTACTACACTTGCAGCAGGAGTAGCTCATGAGATAAAAAATCCTCTTGGTTCAATATCCATATATGTACAGCTTATAGAAAAAATAATAAAAAAGAATATGGATAATGATTGTCAGTGTTATAAAGATTTTAGAGAATATTCTGATATCATTAAAGAGGAAATAAGCAGACTTGAAGAAACTATTAATTCATTTTTATTTTCTGTACGTAAGTTAGAGATTAATATTGAAGATGTTAATATTAATGAACTTATACTTTCTACTGTTTCATTTTTAAAGTATGAGATAGAAAAAAATAATGTTAATATAGATATAAAATTTGATAAAAATAATTTAATTTTGAAATTAGATGAGAAGTATATAAAACAATCTTTAATTAACATAATACAAAATGCAATAGATGCTATGAGTGAAAATAAAGATGATAATAAAAAGTATATTTATATAACACTTAAGACAATAGACAATTATGCGGTTATAAGTATAAAAGATACAGGTATTGGAATGAAAGAAGATACCATTAATAAAATATTTGAACCATATTTCACTACTAAAAGACATGGTACAGGTTTGGGACTTACAAATGTTGTTCGTATAATAGAAGCACATAACGGCAATATTACAATAGAAAGTGAGTATGGTAAGGGAAGCGAATTTATTATAAAACTTCCTTTACAGCAAGAAAATCAAAAATTTTTAAAAACGGATTTATTAGATTATGCCTAAGATATTAGTAATAGATGATGAAAAAAATATAAGAGATGGAATCAAGAAATCTTTAGAGTATGAAGGTTATGAGGTTGTAACAGCAGATAATGGTGAAAAAGGAATAGAAACAGTTTATAAAGGCGGAATTGATTTAGTCATAACTGATTTAAAAATGCCGGAAAAAACTGGTGAGGAATTTTTAAAAGAGATTTTAGAATTTGACAAGCATATACCAGTAATAGTATTAACAGGTCATGGAAATGTTGAAACAGCGGTTGATATGATGCGTCTTGGTGCTTATGATTTTATGACTAAGCCTTTTAATCTTGATAAAATGCTTCTTATAATAGCAAGGGCTTTAGAAAGTAAAAATATCAAAAAGACTAATGAAACACTTGAAAGCAGAGTTGATTATCATGAAAGTTTTTATGGTATGATAGGGCATAGTCCAAAAATGTTAAAAGTTTATGAGGCAATAAAACAGGTTGCAAGAACTAAAGCTACAGTACTAATAGAAGGGGAAAGCGGAACAGGTAAAGAATTAGTTGCGAGTGCTATTCATCAAATATCAGACAGAGCTAAACAGCCTTATATAACTGTAAACTGTGCTGCACTTTCAGAAGGTGTTTTGGAAAGTGAATTATTCGGACATGAAAAAGGTTCTTTTACAGGAGCCATTGATAAAAAAATAGGAAGATTTGAGGCAGCCAATAAAGGTACTATATTTTTAGATGAGATAGGTGAGATAAATCAAACAGTTCAGGTTAAATTACTTAGGGTGTTAGAAGAACGTGTAATTGAAAGGGTAGGATCTAATACTCCTATTGATGTTGATATAAGGGTAATTGCTGCTACAAACAAAAAATTATCAGAAGAAATAAAAGAGGGTAAGTTCAGAGAAGATTTATATTATAGGCTTAATGTTATCAAGATAGAAATGCCTCCTTTAAGAGAAAGAAGAGAAGATATACCTTTATTAATAGATAATTTTATTAAAGAGTTTTCAAAAGTTCATTCCATAGAAATTAAATCTATAGATAAAAAAGTGTATAAAATATTATCATCATTACAATGGGAAGGCAATGTTAGAGAATTAAGAAACACTGTTGAGACTATGGTTGTTATGTGTAAGGACGGTAAAATAGACGAAAGTAATATACCAGATTGGGCATTGAAAAATAGTAATGATGGTTTTGTAGTTGAGAATAATGTTACTTTAGAAGAATTAGAGAGAATGTATATTAATCATTTGCTTAGTCATAATAATTTTAATAAGGCTCAAGTTGCTAAAATATTAGGTATTGAAAGAGCTACACTTTATAGAAAATTAAAAGAAGATGTAAAAGAATAATTAAATCATAAAAAAAGAGGAGCTTTAAAAAACTCCCCCTTAATTTATAAATAATTTTATTATTTTTTTATTTAACAGCAGTCATTATCAATTCACCTACAGAAACTTCTCTTGGGCCAGTTTTAGTTAATGATTTTAATTCAGAGAAATTAGGTATTATAACAGGCGAAGTGATATCATATTCTTTTTCAACTTCTTCTTTATCAAATTCTATAAGTAAATCACCAGTTTTTACTTTATCGCCTTCTTTTACATGAGCTTTGAAATGTTTACCGCCTAATTTAACAGTGTCCATACCAATGTGTATGAGTATCTCAACTCCTTTAGAAGATATACCTATAGCATGATTACTATCAATCATAGTAACAACTTCTCCGTCTACAGGAGAATAAACTTTTCCTTCTTCAGGTATAATAGCCATTCCGTCACCAAGTGCTTTTGTAGAAAAAGCTTCATCTTTAACTTCAGTAACATCTACCAATTTACCTTTAATAGGACTTTTTATTTCGATTTTTTTAGAGAATAATCCCATATTATGCCCCCTATTGGTTATTTACAATTATAATTCTATCATAAATGATTATAAAGTAAATAACCTTATACTAAAAATATTATATATACTATTATTATTTTTTGTTTTATGTGTAATAATTGTATATAATTTATTTGTGTTTTCACTAATTATGTTAAATTGATAAATAAAAAATAACAAAAAATGAATTAAATAGATTATATTATACTTGATAATAAAATAAATAAGTTGTATACTAATAATAGGTAAAAAATTATTATTTTTTTTAATTTTTATGGAGGATATATGTTTAATTATCTACAAAGAATAGGTAAGTCCCTAATGGTTCCAGTTGCTGTATTACCTGCAGCAGCTATTCTTTTGGGTATTGGTTATTGGATTGACCCAAACGGATGGGGCGGCGGAAGTCCAGTTGCAGCTTTCTTTATTAAGGCAGGAGGATCTATTATAGACAATATGCCTATACTTTTCGCTATAGGTGTAGCTTTTGGTATGTCAAAAGATAGAAATGGTGCTGCTGCTTTAGCTGGTCTAGTTGCTTTCTTAGTTGTAACAACTCTTTTAGCTCCTGCTACAGTTGCTATGATTCAAAGTAAAGCTGTTGAAGAAGTACCTGCTGGTTTTGCTAAAATTAATAACCAATTTATAGGAATACTTTGTGGTGTTATAGCAGGTGGTTTATATAATAAATTTTCTGAAATTAAATTGCCTGAATTTTTGGCATTTTTCAGTGGAAGAAGATTTGTACCAATAATTACATCTGTAGTTATGATGGTAGTATCTTTCATCTTAATGGTTATCTGGCCAGCTATTTATAACGGTTTAGTAGCATTTGGTGAAGCTATAATAGGTCTTGGTCCTATAGGAGCAGGTATTTATGGTTTCTTCAATAGATTATTAATCCCTGTTGGTTTACACCATGCTCTTAACTCAGTATTCTGGTTTGACGTTGCTGGTATCAATGATATACCTAATTTCTTAGGCGGTCAGGCTTCTATAGATGCTGGTACAGCTACAATAGGTGTTACTGGTATGTATCAGGCTGGATTCTTCCCTATTATGATGTTTGGTCTTTTAGGTGCTTGTTTAGCTTTCATCAAAAATGCTAAGCCTGAAAATAGAAATAAAATTAAATCTATAATGTTGGCTGCTGGTTTTGCTAGCTTCTTTACTGGTGTTACTGAGCCTATAGAATTCTCATTCATGTTCGTAGCTCCTGTATTATATGTAATACACGCTTTACTTACTTGTATTTCTTTAATTATTTCTGCTAGCATGAAATGGATGGCTGGATTCGGATTCTCAGCTGGTTTGATAGACTTACTTCTTTCTACTAAAAACCCATTAGCTGTTAATTGGTATATGTTGATTTTACAAGGTATAGTATTCTTTGTATTATATTTTGTTATATTCAATTTTGCTATACAGAAATTTAATCTTAAAACTCCTGGAAGAGAAGATGATGATGAAGTAGAAGTAGAAGTTAGTGTTTCAGGTGATGCTTCTTATGCAGAAAAAGCATTAATGCTTCTTCCTTTACTTGGCGGTATAGAAAATATAGTTGATATTGATAACTGTGCAACTAGATTAAGATTAGAAGTAAAAGATAATACTATAATAAAATCAGCTGAAATTAAAAAGATGTTCCCTGGTGTATTAACTCCTGGAAAAACTTCTGTACAAGTAATTGTAGGACCTAAAGTACAATTCTTGGCTGATGAATTCAAAAAAGTAGCTAAAAAATAATTATTTGTTCGTTAGACTCTTTGGGCTTGCAGTATTTATTATTGCAAGCCTTTTTTGTATGTTTAAATATAAAAAGTTTTTTATATTTATTAGAGTTGAATATTTTATTAATTTTTAATTTAAGTGTAATTAACAGTGTTTATAAAGAATTTGTTTTTATTATTTTGTAAATGTTAATTATAAAATCAAAATATAAATTTAAAACTTTACTGTAAATAAATAGAATATTTTATATGTTTCAAATGTTTGTTTTATACAAATTATATCATTAAAAACTAAATAATTGTAAGTGTTAATCATTTTAATATGCACTAGAAATAAAATACATATTGTGTTAGTATTATATATTATAATATCATGAGGTTTAATAATGAAAACTAATAAAAAGGATACTGAATTTATACTTCCTTTAAGTTCGCTTGGAGGCAGAGATAATATAGTAAAAGTAAATAATTGTGCTACAAGACTTAGATTGGAAGTTGTAAATGCAGATAAAGTTGATGTAAAAGAAATAGAGAAGTATTATCCTTCTGTATTAAAAATAAGTCCTACAGAAGTACATATAGTAGGTACTAATGCTAATTTAATAGCTGAATCTTTAGAAAAATTATTGTCTTCTAATTCTGATTCTTTAAATAATTTACTAGATCTTATTCCTTTACTTGGAGGCAGAGATAATATAGTAAAAGTAAATAATTGTGCTACAAGACTTAGATTGGAAGTTGTAAATGCAGATAAAGTTGATGTAAAAGAAATAGAGAAGTATTATCCTTCTGTATTAAAAATAAGTCCTACAGAGGTACATATAGTAGTAGGTACTAAGGCCAGTTCACTTGCAGAATCTTTAGATAAAGCATTATCTTCTAATGAGAGTTCTCCAAATAATTTATTAGATATTATTTCTTTAGTTGGAGGAAAAGAAAATATAGTAAAGGTAAATAATTGTGCTACAAGACTTAGATTGGAAGTTGTAAATGCTGATAAGATTAATGAAGAAAAATATTATCCAGTAGTACAGAAAATAAGTCCTACAGAAGTACATATAATAGTAGGCACTAAAGCTTTTGAATTAGCTGATGAATTAAAAAAATTATTAGATAAATAATTATTTCTTAATTATATTTTAGGGCTTGCAGTATTTATTATTGCAAGCCTTTTTTATATAAAAAATTAATTAATATAAGTTTGTTTAAAAATATTTTTTGATTTGTTTATTTTTTAGTATTATCAAAAATAAATATATATTCATTGTTATATTCTTATTTTTTCTATATACAAAATATCTTTTGAGTTAAAAACTTATATATAAATTTTGAAAGATTGTATTTTATTTATATACAATTTATATCTTAATATAAAAAAACTATAATTATTTCAATATATACCAAAAATTTTATAGTGTTTAAGAGCCATAGATATTGCACATTTTTAGTTTAAAAAAAGAAGGTATTCCTTATAATTTAAATTGTTAGAAAT
>NZ_CALXRM010000114.1 GCF_944390845.1 uncultured Brachyspira sp. | reverse complement strand
TATCGTAAGCATTTGTTTGAAACAGAACATCCGTTAGACAAGTTTTGTAATAATAAACATATTAAAAGAGTTTATAGTCCAGTCGCTAGTCCTTGGTATAATGGTGTTGTAGAAAGTACACATAACCGAGACCAAAAAGAATTTTATGATTATTGTACACAAGAATTAACTTTAGAAAAAGCTAATCAAAAATTAAAAAGATATAATAATTTTTGGAATCATAAACGAATACATTCAGCTTTAAATTATGATACACCTATGTTATACTTCAAAAAGATAAGGAATACTTAAATGCAATATCTCTGGCTCCCGTGCAAATAAAAATTAAATTTATTATACAAATAATATATACTGATTTTTTTTAAGTTTGTCAACTGATGCACTTTATGTAAATTTTATCTACTTTTTTGCCGCGACTTCGTCAAAGTAGCTATATCCTCGACAAGCTCGGATACACTTTGCGAAATACTAAATTTGGGATTTAATTTAATAAATTATATTACATGTAAAACAATTTTAGTATGATTTAGTACTAATTCTGTCCTTGCACTTTTTGCAACTTTTTGCGGCGGGAAAAAGTTGCTGTATCCTCGACAAGCTCGGATACGCTTCGCGAAAACGCAATTACTATAACTTTATATTTAAAATATATGTATTAAATGTAGGGTATAACCTAGATTTAGACTAAAAATGCAGTTTTTTTGGTTCTTTTATACCAATACTTACAGTACTTCCTTCGGTCGTAAAAGAACTGGGGTATGGGGCAAAGCCCCATATATTAAAAAGAAAATATAATTTTAATTTTGATAAAATATAGTTGTTTATGTATATACTGAAATTTTTTAAGTATATGATTTCTTATTTTGGAAAATCACTAAATATAAAAATAAAATATTAACCTTATTTTTGATAAAACATATTTTTCAATATAATACATTTATTAAATAAATTCTAATGAAAATTGTTTGCTTATTAATATTTACAACTTTTCATTTTCATCATTAGATATTATTCTCACTTCCGCATTCAAAGTTATTCCTTTTTGATTATAAACTTCTTCTCTAACTTTCCTCATAAGATTTAAAATATCTCTGCCTGTAGCATTATTATAATTAACTATAAAATTAGCATGATAAGGTGAAACCATTGCGCCTCCAACTTTAACGCCTCTCATATTAATTGAATCTATTACCTTGCCTGCTATCATATTAGTTTCATAATCATTCAAAAAAGTACTTCCTGCTGAAGGATATTTAAATTGATTTTTATTTTTTCTGTCTTTAAAATATTTTTTCATCTCTGGTTTTATTAATTTTTTAGAACCTTTCTCTAATTTAAATCTAACATCTAATATAATATATTTCTTATCCTGAAAAATACTTCTCTTATAAGCATATTGACAATCTTCAATACCTATATGCATATAATCAAAATTATCATCTATTATTCCAACTTTATCTATAAATTCAGAAACTGAATGTTCATAACATCTTGCATTCATATAAGCAGCACCGCCTATACTTCCTGGAAGCCCATATAAAAATTCTAATCCAGTAAAACTATTTTTATAAGCATACTTAACAACATCAATAACACTAGCTCCAGAATAAGCTAAAATATTATGAGATGTATGCTCTACCCTAGAGAAAAATCCTGTATAAATAATAGGAAACTCAATTACCTTATCCAAAAATAAAATATTACTTCCGCCGCCTAAAATAATATATCTTTTATTATTATCATTAAGATATTTTAATAAATCTATAAAACCATTAATAGTTTCAGGAACATAAAATTCTGAAGCCTTAGCATTAATTCTAAAAGTATTTAATTTCTTTAAAGAAACATTTTCTCTGCTTAAAACACCATTCAAAGATTTAACCATTAAAGTAACCCCTATTATAATTTTATTCTATAATAATATAATTAATAAAACTGTCAAAAATAATTTTTATAAAATATACCAAATCGGTTTTAATTTTGTATTAACAAACATATCTTTAATATCTGCCTCATTATTTATTTTCCAGGTATTCAAATCCTGATTAAAATTTACAGCATTCTTAAACATACAAGTCATATACTTCACATTGGATACATTCCATTTGTCTAAAGTCTGATTAAAATTAGATACCCCATAAAACATATAACTCATATCCAAAACATTAGATACATTCCAATCATTAATACATATATTAAAATTATTTATATTATGAAACATTGATCTCATATTAACAACATTAGAAGTATTCCATTTCTCTATACCTGAAAAATCTATTCTCACATTGTAATTCTCATATTCATTGTAAGAACCTTCAAAACATGAAAAATTAGGCTTATCAAAAAGCATAGACATATCGGTTATCAATGAAGTATCAATATCTCCTAAATAAATATTATTGTTTTCTATTAAACTTCTTAATTCTATTTTATTTTTTGGTGTATACACAATTAAAATCCTAATATTTAATAAAAAAGTTCTTCTTTTTTAAAATCTATTATCATCAAAACAAGCCAATAATATATGAATCTATTTTCAACTGTTTTATTTTCACTATTAGTAAATGATATATTAATTTTAACAATATCTCCATTATTTATATATTCTTGAAACTCTATTTTAATAATAAATTTATCTTTTTTAAAATCTTCAAAATAAAATATACTCTCTGAAAATTTATAAATAACATTCATAGAATATCTGCTTGCAAATGCTTTCAAACTTGAATAAACTATTTCTATGTTTTTCAGCTTTTCTATTACTTTGTTAAAATCTGAAGTATCTATATTAATAATCGGAAACTGATTTATAGGCTGAAATATCTCATAATCATTTAAATGCATTTTCCATTTTGCAATATCTTCTTTAGTTAAGTCAAATACACTAGATAAATTAATATAACAATTTTCATCCATAACAACATTATTATCATCATAGTCAGTATAACTGCCGCCGCCTAAATATCTAAAAGAAGTTTTTAAATTCATATTTTCATCATATAAATTCCAAATTAAACTATATGCATATTTATTCATTATAGGATTATCAATAAAAATTTCTTTCCAAAATTTATAATTATATTTCTTACCGCTTATTAAAATTTTTATTAAATTATAATTCTGACTTTTCAATATATTAGGAATCTCTTTTCTAATATGCTTTATTTCTTCTTTTATATTTTCAGGAAAGTATTTAGGTATTGATTTTAATTCTTTTTTATTGTTAATATCAAATAATTCTACTGCATTATTATTTTTAAGAGAGATTTTATATTTATTATCATTTACTTCTATAATTTTCTCTCCTCTTTTATCTAATCCAAAATCATATACTACTTTAAAACCTAATTCATATAACTCTAAATTCATTTTTTCAGCAATAAAATTTAATAAACTAATAGCCTCTTTTTTAATAGAAGCCTTTTTATTCCTAGCAAAAACATTATATAATAAACTTAAAGCGAATTTACTGTCTGTATGCAATGCTAAAATCTTCATAAATAATAATGAACTATTTTCTCTATTGTACATTTCAATTAACATATTATCATCAGCATATACACCGCAAACTAAAACAGAAACATCTTTTTGAGAATTAATATATATTTCTCTTATACAATTTTTAAAACTTTCTTCATCAAGAAAATTAATTATATTATCAAGTGTTTGTATTTTATAAATATATTTTTTTAAATTAAAATACTCTAAATAAATATACTTTATTATTTTTATGCCTATAATTTTTGATTTATCTTTAGTTAAAACTTTTATTTCTTTTTCTTTTATTATATCATCAATAAAATTTAATTTTTGATTATTCTTTTTATCATAATTTATAGAATTCTCTATATCTTCTATACGGATAAAATTTAATACTTCATTCTTATTCGTTTTTAATTCTGATAATTCTCTATAAAATTCATTTTCAAGCATTATTCTAAAATCAGTATATATTTTATTATTATAATTAATAATACTTTTATATGCTTCTTTTACATTATTTTTTATTATTTCAAACTGTTCAATCTTTGATGATTTATTCTTTGCTGTTACATATTCAGCAATTATAAATTGTATAGGAATTTTATTATTCTTTTTTAATGTAGTTTCTTCAAATGCAAAAGCTAAATCTGATACATTATCCAAATTCCAATTTGATAAATCCTGATTAAACATTATAGCATTATAAAACATACTATACATATTTTCTAATTTTGCAGTATTCCATTTATTTAAAGGCTTATTAAAACTTCCTGCTCCATTAAACATAGAAAGCATATATTTTACATTTGAAATATCCCAATCATTTAAAGATTTATTAAAATTATAAGCACCAGCAAACATAGAAATCATATTTTCAACATTAGAAACATTCCATTTATCTAAAGGCTGATTAAAATTATAACAATTAAAAAACATCTCTTTCATATTTCTAACATTAGATACATTCCAGCTGTTAATATTCTGATTAAATTCCTTACAAGCTAAAAACATTCCACCCATATCATTTACTTTTGAAATATCCCATTTGTCTAAAGGCTGATTAAATTTACTGCAGCCTGAAAACATTCTTTTCATATTTTCAACTTTAGAAACATTCCAATTATTGACACATTGATTAAAAGTATTATTATGAAATATATTAAACATAGATTCCATATTAATAACATTCTCTGTATTCCAATTTTCTATACCTGAATAATCTTTTCTCTTAGTTTTTGAAAATAAATACGACATATCAGTTATTAATGAGGTATCAATATCGCCTAAATATATATTATTATCTTCTACTAATATTTTTAATTCTTCTTTGTTTTTGGGTTTATATTTGTACATAATTTACATATTAAAAAATTTTATTGATTCTGATTATCTGAATTATTAGAAATATTTTCAGTATTTTCATTATTGTTATTATTTTGATTATTTTCTTCTGAAGAATTGTTTTCAGTATTTTCATTAAGTTTTTCAACTTCTTCTGAATTATTATTTTCTTCTGCTGATTCCTCATAATCATCTGATTCATCTGTTTCTTCTACTTTAGGTATAAAGTTTTCATCTCTTTTAAATACATAAATCTCTTTGAATCTCATCTCTTGTTTAAGAAGAATTTCTTTTTCTTTAACAAGTTCAAGCATAGCTAAAAAGAATGTAACAAGCTGTCTTTTTGTAACACCGTCTTTAAATAATACAATGAAAGGAAAAACTGATGTTTCTGATAATTTAATTCTTATCATATCTATAGCATTATCTATATGGAAATTAGACATTCCAGAAAGTACTGCCAAATCTGTTTCCGGTACAAATTGAACCTTTGTAAATGCATAAACTAAATCATAAAGTGTAACATCTTTCCAAGCAACCTCATTATCTTCTGAAGAAACATTATTTTGAAAAAATTTAACTCTTTCTGTGTCTTTTCTTTCAAATATAGAATCTGATGCTTCTTGAAGTCTGTCAAGTTCTTCGGAAACCATTTTATATCTTTGAAACTCAAGCATCTGCTCTACTATTTCAAATTTAAGTCTATCTGTAAATTTATCATCGTCCATATCACGAGGAAGAAGCATTTTTGATTTATATAAATGGAATTCTGATGCTACAACCAAAAAATCACCTGTAGAATCCAAATTCAAAGCAGCCTGAGCCTTTAAATACTCTACAAACTGATCTATAATTTCCAAGATAGAAACTTCATATATATTTTTTTCACTTCTTTTAAGCATATCAAAAAGTATAGACAATGGCCCTTCATAATCTATACTGGATAATGAAACAGTAAACTCTTTATAATCCGGCTTACTATTTTCTGTTTCTTCTTTGGCTGAAGTATCTGTATTTACATTATCTGCATTATTATTTTCTTGCTGTGTTTCGTTTATATTCTCTTCCATAGTTTACTATAATATATAAAAAACACAAAAATTCAAGTATACATACTTAATTATATTGACAATAAATAAAATTCTAATATTATCTTATTCATATAAAAAGTATAATTTAAGGGGCAAAACAATGAAAAAAATAAATATAGGGTTCATAGGAGCAGGAAAAATAGCAGAAACTATGGCTAAAACTATATCAAAAATCAAAGAAGTAGAATCTTATGCTGTAAGTGCAAGAGATTTAAAAAGAAGTAAGGCATTCGCTAAAAAATACGGATTTAAAAAGTTTTACGGCTCTTATGAAGAAATGCTAAAAGATGAAAAAGTTGATTTAGTATATATAGCTACTCCTCATTCTCATCACTATGAACATATAAAATTATGTTTAAATAATAATAAACATGTACTATGCGAAAAAGCTTTTACAGTAAATGCAAAACAAGCCAGAGAAGTATTAATACTTGCAAAAAAGAAAAAACTTTTACTTGCTGAAGCTATATGGACTAGATATATGCCTAGCAGACAATTAATAAATGAAACTATAAAAAGCGGTATAATAGGAAAAGTAAGCTCTTTAACTGCCAATTTAGGTTATGTTATAAATAAAGTTCCTAGATTGATAGAACCAGAATTAGCCGGAGGAGCATTGCTTGATGTAGGTGTTTATACTATTAATTTTGCTTTAATGGCTTTTGGAAATAAAATAAGTAAAATAGACTCTACTTGTGTAAAAACTAAAAAAGGTGTAGACGAACAAAACTCTATTACCTTAACTTTTGAAGACGGAAAAATGGCTGTATTAAATAGCACTATGTCAGCATTAACAAACAGAGAAGGTGTTATAAACGGCGATAAAGGATATATGGTTATAAAAAATATAAATAATCCTGAAAGCATAACAGTTTATTCATTAGACAGAAAAGTTGTAAAAATAATAAAAGTTCCAAAACAAATAAGCGGTTATGAATATCAAATACTTTCCTGCGTAGATGCTATCAATAAAGGCAAATTAGAATGCAAAGAAATGCCTCATGAAGATATTTTAATAGTAATGAATATAATGGATACTTTACGCAGAAGCTGGAAAATAAAATATCCTTTTGAAAAATAAAAATTTAAAATTAATTTATTCTTGTTTATTAATGGGGGGGTAAATATACTCCCCTTTATTTTTATATATTTAATCACATTAACATATAAGATAATTACACAATAATATCTTTAATATAAAAAATTACAAAATAAAATTGTTTCAGTATATACCTAAATAACTATATTTTGTCAATTTTTACTTTTTTGTAAATGTAATTTTTGTTTATTAATAGTATAAAATATTATTAAGTTTTGTTTGAAATGTGAAGTAAAACCAAGATTTGTGTCAAAAAATGCAGTCCTTTTGCTTCTTTGGGTCACCAAAAGAAGTAGGGGTTCGGGGACTAGTCCCCGAAAATAATAACAATATAAAAACTAATTTTGACAAAGTTAAAAATTTTTGGTATATACTGAAAATTTTTGCACAGGAGCCAGACATATTGCATTAAGTATTCCTTAGTTTTTTAAAGTATAACATAGGTGTATCATAAT
>NZ_CALXRM010000113.1 GCF_944390845.1 uncultured Brachyspira sp. | reverse complement strand
AAATTATGATACACCTATGTTATACTTTAAAAAACTAAGGAATACTTAATGCAATATGTCTGGCTCCTGTGCAAAAACTTATTAAATTTCTATACTTAAATTGTTATTATTTATATATAGGAAAAAATATTTTTCTTACTAAATTTAGAATTTTTCCGTTAATCCTAAATAAGGATTATAAGATAATGGTAGGTACTTTATAATGGCGGTAAAAAAAACAACTTCAAAAAAACAAACTAATAAAAAAGCATTAGATACCAAAAAAACTGCAAAAACATCTGCTAAACCAACTGTAAAAACAGTAAAAAAATCTGAAAAACCAGCAAAAGCAGCAGAAATAAATAGAATCGGCAGAATATCATATAAAGAATTATCCGAAGAATTAAAATTAAAGTTAGAACAATCTGAAGCCAAAATAGCAGAACTTAATCAAAAATATAAGAAAGTTGTTGATATACAAAAAAAGAAAATAGAAGATAAATACAAAAAAATAATAGAAGATTTAGAATCAAAAAAATCAATACCTGCTAGAACTCAAAGCAATAATGCTGAAATAAATAAACTTCAAAAAAGATTAGAAAAATTAGAAAAAACTAATCAAAAATTAGAAGAAGAAAAAAGAAAAATAGAATTAAAAAATGAAGAATTAAAACAAAAAGCAAAAGATGCATTAAAATCAAAAAGTGAAACTGCCTCAAGAACTGCAAAATCCGACAGAGAAGCTTTAAAAGAAATAAAAGCATTAAAAGAGCAGTTATTAGAATCAGAACAGGAGAAGAAAGAATTAAAAGCTAAATTAAAAGAAGCAGTATCTGATTTAAAAAATGCTAAGAAAAATACAAATAAACTATCAAAAGAAGATAAAGAACAGTATAAAGAAAATTTAAGAATATTAAAACAAATAGAAAAAGAATCAAAAGCTTTAGATAAAAAAAGAGAATTATTAAAGAAAGAAGAAGAAAAGCTAAAAGAAATCAGAGGCGACATTAAAAATTCAGCTAAAGACATAGCTTCTACAATGAGAAAAAGCTATATTGAAGGCGATGATGATGAAGAAAATGACGGCAGTTTATTATCCAATATGGACGCTAAAACAGAAGAAGGCATAACAAAATTAGCTACTTTGTTATGTGCCGCTATGGACGACTATAGAGAGCAAAAGGAAAAAGAAAGAGAAGAGCTTGAAAAAGATTTAGAACCAGAAGTTAAGCCTATAATTTCAGAAGGAGAAGATAGATTAAACAAGGCTTCTGAAGAATTAGAAAATTTAGTTGAAAATAGATTGGAAGATTCTGACAGCACAAAAGATGAAAATTTAAGTAAAAGACCTTTCACTATAATAGATAAAATAGAAAATAGCCGTGTAGAAATAAATGAAGGATATACTCCTCCTGCAGGCGGACAAACTATAGTAGCGTCTCCTCAAGATGCATCTGCACAGCCTGCTCAAGCTGCACCTCAAGGACAGCAGCCAAATATCACTGTTAAAGTTGAAGCTCCTAAAGAAAGTGCTAAACTAGCTAAGCCGGAAAGCCAATTAAGACCAGCTAGTGAAACTCCTACTATGAGAATGAAGCTTTTAGATGATATTGATGATTATGAGAAAAAGCTTGTAATCACTTATGGTTTTGATAATATGCCTGAAAATACTTATTATTCAAAATACAAAAAGATATTAAGAAATGCAGCAAGAATAAGTTTATTTGGTAACTTACAGGAAGGTCTTGAAATGTTTAAACTTATTAGAGATCAAAATATACCTGATGAATATAAACAAATGATAGATAAGAATATTCAAGATATTACTTACTATTTAAGAGGTTTGCATAGAGTTAGAATGGAATAATTATAAATTAGGATATAAAAATAGTGATGAAAAAAATTATAAAAATTACATACATTATATTGGTAATGACTCTTATATTATCATGTTCTAAGAAAAGAATAGTCAATATGGAAATAGAAGCTATTTATGATAAAAGAGATAATTCATATACAATTTCTTATCCCGAATATAATAAACAATATCCTAAATTTATATCCCTAAAATACGGTAAATCTGTAAAAACACAAAATGGTATAATATTAACTTACAATATAGATACAGATAATATACCTATACAATTAAATATAGAAGTTGATGAAAATGGAGAAAAAAAGTCACTTCTAATAAAAAATCCATTAGTAAACAGAAACATAAATTTAACTTTATATGCAACTAATTTTAATCCTCCATTAGAAAAAGATAAGATAGATACATTATCTGTTAGTATAGAAAGTGTAGGAAATGTTGATACAAAAGACACTGTAAAAGTAGCAATAACAGAAAATGAAGATAAAAGAGCCGGCAGAGAAAATTTAGCTTTAATACTTCCGGAAAGCGGACATATAGCTAAAAGCAATCCTCCATTTATAATGGTTAATAAAAAAACTACATTAACAAGAATATCTGTATCAAAAGAATTATCATTTACTACCCGTTATGAATATACATTAAGAAATAATAGTTTCTTTTCAATGACAAATGAATTAGAAAATGGTAAATGGTATATAGCATTCGATGAAAACGGAGATACTAATTTAAGACGTATTTATCATTTCTTTATAGATGACAGCAGTACAAAAATTATACCTATAACTAATAAAACTTTTAATATAAAAAGACCTTTCGTATTTATAGATAAACAAACTTTTGGTATTTTATATGATTTAATATATAGAGTAAACAGACTTCAAGTTTCAACTTTACTTAGAAATATAAATGCATTCAAATTATATACTTCTTCAAGTACAGGAAAATGGTCTGTAAATAATATTTCATACAGCAATACTGATGATACAAATAAATTAGCTTTTGAAACATTACCAGCTCATTCTATGTTAATGTCTTTAAAGGCAGCATTTGAGCCTAATAATAATTTATTAAAGTATGAAATAAAGCAAATGATAAGAGATATAGTAAATTTAGATGAAACTAATATAGAAAATTATTCAGAAATAGATGCTGTTAATATATTAGCTAATTCTTTACTAATGCCTTTTGATTTGATGTATGATGATTTTTCTCCTGAAGAAATAGTACTTATGAAACAAGAATTCATAAAATTTGGAGAAACTCTCTACAATTATATAGTTGCAAATCCAGACTGCTATAGAAAACAAGATACTATAAAATACATAACTACATTAGGCTTAATCGCTATTAATATGCTTAATGAAAATGTAAATCAGGATCAGATAAGAACTTGGCATTATTTTGCAATGAATTATGTTAATGGCATGATATTTTCTATGTTTGAAAAAGACGGAAGTTTTAAATCATCTATAAGCGAATCATTTGATACTATACTTCCTATATTAACTTATGCATTAACATTAAAAAATGTTGGAATATTTGATGCATTCACTTTAGAATCATTCAGAAACATAGGAAAATATTTATCTATAGTAGGTTATCCTTCTGGAAGAACTTTACCTATAGGTTATAGTGCTGTAGATGAAAGAAGTAAATTAAGATATGATACTGGAGCAAGAAGTGCAGTTATGGAACTTCTAAGCAAAATGTATGCAGATCCTTTGTATAAAAATTATGCTGTATTTGGTCAAAGTGAAGCAGTAGGTACAAAATATTTACCTTATGCATTAATATGGAATAATTTCTATCTAAAAGATAATGTTCCTTCAAATCCAAATTTCCAATTTGAAACTTCATTATTCAGAAAAATACAAACTGCAATTTATAATGAAAATATTAAAGCTCTCAATGCTCCATATTTGGCAGTTTACGCTAAAGGAAGAAATGCAGATGATTCTTTCGGACTTAATCATAATGACAGAATGAGTTTTGTTTATTATAATTATGGAGATGCTATAATCGATGAATTAGGATATAACTTCAATACAAATAATTATGAATTATTTAAAAATGCTGAATTCCACAATAATATATCTATAGACGATTATAAAATAAAAGAAAATACAGGAAGCTATTCATATATAGAAAATATAACTAATTACTATAAAATGTTCTATGTTCATGAAAAAGCAAATCAAAAATATACTTATGATATTAGCTTAAAAAATTATGACAGAAGATTTTATTATCTAAAGCCTAATATCTTAATAATAAAAGAAGATATAGAAGCTTTGCCTGATATTACTAGAGAATATCATGTTTACGGATATAAATATAAATGGGGAATAAATTCTAAACTTCCTATAACATTTGATGATAATAATAACAGATTCGTTATAAATGGTAATTATTCATCTACATACATAACTATATTAGACAGCAATGAATTAGAATACAATATAGTTCAAACTAATATAGATAAAACCACATTATATAGAGCTGAAGTATCCACTGTAAAGAATATTAAAAGATTTGAACCTTGGATAATAGTAACTACAATGCCTAAAAATAATGTACCTATTGGTATGAGAAGAAATATTCTAAATACAAGTATTAGTATTAATAATTTTTCAGATACTAATTTAAGTTTCAACTCAGGCAATAAATTATATAATATAAATATAGAAAATTATAAAAAGCCAATAGACAGTACAAATAAAATAAGCAATATAGTATATACAGAAAGTAGGGAAAGTGTTATAATAAGTTCAGATTAATGTTAGTTCATTAAAAACTAATTTAAGGACTTATTATGAATATATATATTGCAGATTCATATAAAGATTATACTGCATTCACAGCAAAACATATACTGCATTTCTTAGAAAAGAAGCAGGAAAGAAAAGAAAAGCTATATATATCTGTTTCAAGCGAATATGATACAAAAGATATTTATAATGCTATAGCAGAAAATGTTAAAAATTATAAAATCAATTTTAAAAACATATTCATATTTCAGCAATCAGAATATATGGGAATTGATCCAAATGATAAGAACAGTAAAGCATATTTTTTGAAAGAAAATCTAATTTCAAAATTAAATATACCTGAAGAAAATGCATTTCTATTTGACGGCACAAAAGATGAAACTCAAATGGATAAACAGCAGGAAATCATAAATAAAATAGGAAGATTTGATGTTATATGGTACTCACTTACTGCAGATTCAACTTCAGCAGGTAATGAAAGAATGTCATCGTTATCAACATTATTTAGAGTAAAAACTTTAAGCGAACATTCAATCAATGAAATAAAAGACAGATTTGAAGATAAAAACAAAGTACCTACAACTGTATTCAGTATGGGTATGGGCTTTATAGATATAGTAGATACTGTTTTATTAACATCATCTGGAATAGAAAAATCCTGCTCTTTAAGAGATTGTTTAGAACATGGAATAAGCAATTCATCTCCATTAAGTAAATTGCAAAAACATAGTGATGTTACAGTAATAGCTGATTATGAATCTTCTTTAAGATTATCAAGTCAGACAGTATTTATGAAAATACAAAAAAATATAAAATAATAAGGAGTATAGATATGAGAATCATTATTACAAATGAAAGTGTTTATGAATGGGCTGCTTATTACACAGTAAAATGTATATTAGATTATTCAGATACTGATAAACCATTCGTATTATCTTTTCCTTTAAGATATGTTAATAAAGCATACTATCAAAAACTTTTATCTTTCTATAATGACAATATTGTATCATTTAAAAATATACATATAGTTTCATCTGGTGAATATATAGATTCTAATATATCGCAAAAATATTTAGAAGATAACTTCTTAAAGTTTATAGATATACCTAGAGAAAATGTACATTTATTTGACAGTAATGTTGCAAATAGAAAAGAAGAAGCTAAAAGAATGGCTAATCTAATAAAAGAATTAGGAAATATAACATTATTAATAGATACATTAGCAGAAGATGGAAGCTTCTTACTTAATACACCTAGCTCATCATTAGACGGAAGTGTAAGAGATAAAAAAATAAGTGAAATAATAAGAAGCTATGAATCTAAAAAATTCAATATGCCTATAGAAATGTTCCCAAAAGAAGGTTTCACTTTAGGTTTTGAAGAAGCATTCAATGCTAAATATGTGCTTGTTATGGCAAATGGATATGATGTATCCGATGCATTATCTCATTGTGTTGAAGGTTCTATAAGCCAATTCTACCCTACTTCAGTATTACAGGAACATAAAAAACTTATCATTGTTGCTGACGAAGAATCAAGCAGTGACTTAAGAGTAAAAACTTATAAATATGCTAAAAGTTTGGAAAGCAAAAGTTTACACCCTAAAGAACTTATTAAAGGTCTTTATAAATCTTATTATGCTCTTACAAATATCAAAATATTCGATGGTGAAAAGTTTATAGACGGACATTGTATTGTTATAGAAAATAATGTTATAAAAAGCGTAGAAAAAGAAATAGATGTTGATGCTGTTATAACTAGAATAGATTTAGGCGGAAAAATAGTTGCTCCTGGATATATAGACTTACAAGTTAATGGTATAGGAGGATACGACATCAATGCTGATCCTTCTGTTGAAACATTAAAAAATATGAATGAAGTTTGTCAGAGATACGGCTGTACTTCATATTTACCTACTGTAATTACAAACGGCGACGACTATATGTTGAAAATCATAGATCTATTCAATAATATAGAAGATTTGTCTGTAATAGGTGTTCTTGGAATACATTTTGAAGGCCCTTATATATCACATGAAAAAAGAGGTATTCATAATGAGAAATTCATAAGAGAGCCTAATATGGATATGGTAGAAAAAATCAATGCTTCAAAATGCGTAATGGTAACTGTTGCTCCAGAAATGGTTAATGGTGAAGTTATAGAAGCATTTGCTATGGGCGGAAAAGTAGTATCTGTAGGACATACAAACGGAACATATAATGAAATAAAAGAAAAAATACCTTATGGTATAACTTTTGCTACTCACTTATTCAATGCTATGCGTCCTTGGGGTTCAAGAGAGCCGGGTGCTGTTGGTGCTGTACTTGAAACTAAAGATATGTATGCTGGTTTAATATGTGATGGTGTACACTGTGATTTTGCTTCAGTGGAACTTGCATACAAATTGAAAACAGGTCATATATGTATAGTAACTGATGCTATAGCTCCGGCTGCTGCTCCAGAAATTAAAGAATATATTTGGGCAGGCAAGAAAATACATAGAGACGGAAACAGACTTATAGATGATAATGGTACTTTAGGCGGTTCATCTATAACTATGAGTCAGTCTGTAAGAAATGTAGTTAATGAAGTTGGTGCTACAGTAGAAGAAGCTTTGAAAATGGCATCACTCTACCCTGCTAAAGTTATGGGCATAGATGATAAATACGGAAGAATAAGAGAAGGATACATTGCCGATTTAGTTATATTAGATGAAAAATTAGTAGTAAAAGGCGTTGTATTCAAAGGTAACTACAAAGAATATAATTATGACCATGAATGGGTAACTCATGCTTAAACTATAAATTTTAATTCAGTAATTTTATGAGGCTTTGCTTAATTTTTTAAGTAAAGCCTTTTTTATATATTATATATAATTTTTAAAATTAACAAAAAATACACTTTAATCAAATATGTTTAAGAGCCATAGATATTGCACACTTTTAGTTTAAAAAAAGAAGGTATTCCTTATAATTTAAATTTCTAGA
>NZ_CALXRM010000112.1 GCF_944390845.1 uncultured Brachyspira sp. | reverse complement strand
AAATTATGATACACCTATGTTATACTTTAAAAAACTAAGGAATACTTAATGCAATATGTCTGGCTCCTGTGCATTTAATATTAGAATGTTTCGCAGATATTTTTTATTAATGAATACAATACTTTTATAATATTAATAAATCTTATAAAATAATAAATATTAGACATTTAAATTATGAGTTTATTATTCAGTAGCACCGTATTCATTTAAGAAAGCTATTAATGTTTCAGGTTTTTTATAATTTTCTTTAATGTAAGTTAGAGCTGTTCTTCCGTTTTTATCTTTAGCATTAACATCGATACCATTGTCACATAATATCCTAGCAATTGGAAGCATATTTTCACTTTTATCAGCTGACATAAATACCATTATTAAGGCATTATCACCATCATTATTTACAGCATTAATATTAACTTTATAATCTACTAAAGTTTGAACTATATCTGCATACAATTTATAAGAAGCCACATGCAAAGCAGTTTCTCCATAAGTGTTGGCAGCATTAACATCAGCACCGGCTTTTAACAATATTTTTGCTATATCAGCATATCCGCCTGTAACAGCCATAATTAAAGCAGTATATCCTACCTTATCAGCAATATTAATATCTGCTTTTGAATTTACTAATAATCTAACAATAGCACTATGTCCATGATGAGAAGCAAGCATTAAACCTGTAACTCCATCTTCTGAAACTACATTAATATTAACTTTTCTATTAATAAGCGAAACTACGGAATCATATTTTCCTTCTTCACATGATTTTAAAAATTTAATTTCATTATCTGTTAATCCATAAACGGCATTAAAAAATAAGGCCAATGTAAAAAATACATAAATAAACTTTTTCATAAATAACCTATTTTATATACAAATACTCTTAATATAAATAAGATTAAAACTATATTTGTAAAAAATTTTTTGAAGAAATATAGTTCATATCATACAAAAAATGATAATTACATATTAAATTATTTAAAACATTCCGCCGTCTACACTGATAACCTGTTTTGTAATATAATTAGCTTCATCAGATAATAAAAAGTTAACAACATTAGCAACATCTTCAGGTTTTCCTATTCTTTTTAAAGCTATCATATTTTTAGCATGATCTATTATCTCATCATTTATCATTTCGCTTTCAATAACACCAGGAGCAATACAATTAACAGTAATATTTCTTTTACCTAATTCTATAGCCAAAGATTTTACAGCACCTATTAAACCAGCTTTTGAAGCAGCATAATTAACTTGTCCTCTATTACCTATAATACCTGATACTGAACTTATAGCTATAATACGTCCTCCTTTTCTGCACCTTATCATAGGCATAACTATAGGATTAACAATATTATAAAAACTTTTAAGATTAACATCTATAACATTGTCCCATTCTTCTCCAGTCATAGCAGGAAAAGCATTATCCATAGTAATTCCAGAAGAAAGAACTACACCATAATAAGGTGAATTGTCTTCAATATCCTTAAGTAAAATATTTTTAGCTTCATCTCTGTTTGAAACATCTATCTTTAAGAATCTTATATTTACATCATAATCTTTTGAATAATCCTTAATTTCATTTATAAAAGAATCGTTTCTATTGTAGCATAATACAGCATCATAACCATTTGATATGACTTTCTTTGATATAGCAAGACCTATACTTCCAGAAGCCCCAGTTATTAAAATAGATTTATTTTTATTTACCATAATTTATCCGTTTATTAGATTTTCTGAAGAACTTTCCATTACCATAATAGAACAGTCCATAACTTTATTTTTATAATTAACTATTTTCTTATATTCTTCCAAACTATTTATATAATCATTACTTATTATTACTTCCCCATCATAATAAGCTATATTTGAATCTTTCAATACTTCTTTTACAAATATATAAACTCTGCTATCTGATTTTACTCTATTAATATAACAATTAACTTTCTTAATATTTAAGATAAAACCTACCCTATTAGAATCATTACTGTTGTTTAAAGCCCCATTATAAGCAGCTGAAGTTTGTGCCACATACTCTGTAAATATATAAGACTCTATACCTTCATCATCAGAATTTTCACAATGATCATAAAATATATTATCTTCTTTTATATTAGAAAAAGTTAATATTTCATTTTCATCAAAATTTATATCAATAATGCCTTCTATTAAAAGCATTTTACCTTTATGCGGTACATTTAATATATATTTGCTTTCCATAAATAATTATTTTCCAACTATTAAACAAGTATTGCTTCCGCCGAAACCAAAAGAAACACTCATACAATTTTCAAGTCTTTCAGCAGAAATTTTCTTAGTAACCAAATTTATTCTTGAAAGTTCATTATCATATTCACCGTCATATAAATGAGGCGGTATTATCTTTTCTTTATTCATTTTAGAAAGAGCTATATAACAAACTCCAAGCTCCATAGCACCAGCGGCACCTATAGTATGGCCAAATGATGTTTTACTTGAACTGCAGTATATATTAGAAGCATTTACTCTTTCTAATGTTTTACTTTCCATTTTATCATTAATTAAAGTACCTGTACCATGAAGATTTATATAATCTATAGAGTTAATATTCATATCAGCATGTTTTAAAGCATCATTGATACATTTACTTGTAGTATTTCCTTCTATATCTGGGCTTGTCATATGATGTGAATCTGAATTACTATTATAGCCTTTAAGATATAAAGCATCTTCTGAATCAATAAAATTCTCTCTGGCAAGTACAGTAAATGCTGCACCTTCTCCTAAATTAATTCCGCTTCTATTTTTTGAAAAGGAATTTGTCTTATTATAATCAACAACTTCAAGAGAATCAAAACCGTAAACAACAGTATCAGTTACAACATCAGCACCGCCTACTATAGCAACATCTATTACATTGCTTCTTATAAGCTCATCAGCAGCAATTATTGCATTTGCACTTGAAGTACATGCTGTTGATATTGTGAAAGAAATACCAGTGACATCTAAATACTTTTGTAAAAAATCACAGCATATATTCAAACTTTGCATAACTAATATTCTTTTTTTATCTTCAACTGTTCCTCTTAATATATAATCTTTAGTTTCATCGCTTCCATTTTCACATGTGCCTACTATAACAGATATTCTATTCTTTCCGTATCTCTTTTTAGCTTCATCAATTATTGGTTTTAATTGATCAACTGCATACATAGCCATTTTATTTATTTTATTGTTATATGGGTCATCTAATTCAAAATTAAAGAAATCATTGTCTATTTTTCCGAGAAAAAATTTTTTAGTATAATCATTATTTTCTTTTAAAGCGTATTCTCCATTAATGAAATACTTGTTGTATAATTCTTCTTTACTCCTAGCAAGACAATTAATAATGCCAAAATCCAATAATAAATTACTCATATTACACCTCAATCAAAGTATATAATTCTATTATAAAAAAGTCAAATAGTTCATTTTGAAAGATATATTTAAATACTATAGTTATTTATAATTTAAATAAAGAATATATTTATTGTATATCACTAATACATTATAATTATGTTTCTATATAAAAATTTAGAACCACTTATATTTAATGGATAAATTTAAAATACTAAAAATACTATATAATAAAAAAGAGATGTTCATTAAATTATGAACATCTCTTTATAATATTTCTAAATTAATTTAATATTTTATTGAATTAGTTTGATTATAATTAATCAATGTATATGAATGAAGTCTTCCGTCATTACCTTTATAAACATTCATATTAAGAGGGTCAACCTCCCATACTCTGTCTACAACAAAGTTATAATAATAATTTCCTGATTCCGGTCTTAAAGTTATAACCCATAAATTATTAGAATATGTCATAGGATATCTTAAACTATCGAAACCCAATTTATCTGAAGTAAACATAACTTCTTTAGCTGTTTCATTACTATAGAAGAATGTTACTGTACCATCAGAGTTATAAATAGGATTCTTTTCATAAAAACCTATATCATTAGTCAATACAAAATAACTAACTGCCTGATTATTATTATCATATTCTGTATTAGAGTTCACTGGGTCATTAATCCATACTCCATTAACTCTGTATCTGTAAGAATATTTTCCAGCTTTCAAAGGTACTTGCCAAAGATAATAATAAACACCATAAGAACTTTTTATAAGAGGAATACTATCTTCCCAATGGTTAAAATCACCTGATACCTCTACAGAATCATAATTTTCAGCAAATGTAAATAATACTCCGTCAGGTACAATACGAGGTGCCATAACATCTTGTATATTATAGTATTTCAATATTTCCATACTATTCATTCTAGCTTCATACTGAGCTATACTTTCAAAATCTTTATCTTTACAAGATATAAAAAACACAATAGAAGTTATAAACAATAATGTTAATTTATATATATTTTTCATTGATATATCAACCTGTTATATTTAATTTACTTTCACCGCTTGATGATGAAGAAGAATCATCTTTCTTATTAGTAGAAGATGAAGTTTTATTTTCAACATTTCCTTTAGCTAATTGCTCCTCAACACCTTCCCAAGCCATTTTTAATTCTTTAAGATATCTTATAACTTCAAGCAATGGCGGTTTAGTTTTAGATATATTACCTTCTGTAAGTTTTTGATTCATATATGTGTATATAGAAGCTAATCTATTAGCTATATCTCCTGCCTCATAGTTTAAAGAAGATAAAAGCTCATAAATGATTTCTTGTGCTTTTACTATATTATTATGTGCTTCTTCTGTACCATGTTTCTTATCCATAGCAGCACATGCGGTTTCCAAAAACTTAATAGCTCCATCATAAAGCATAATAATCAGCCTATTTTGTGAAGCTGTACTTACATCTACCTTTTTATATTTTTCGTATCCGTTGTTACTTGCCAATTGAATCCCCCAAATACATTATTATGTTAATTACTAAATATTATCGGAAAATCATAAAATCCATAAAACATTTTTTAACTATTATATAGAGAACAAAAAAATATTGCTGTAATTAAATCTATTATAACATATAATAAAATTAATACTACAATGAGGAATAAATTATGTTTAACGTCAAATTCAATAATGGTATAGAAATGCCAATATTAGGTCTTGGTGTGTATAAAATGACAAATAAAGAAGAATTGGAAAACGCTGTAAAATGGGCAATAGAGGCAGGATATAGAAAATTTGATACTGCTCAATTTTATAATAATGAAAAGGAATTAGGCGAAGCTATAAGAAAAACAGGAATAAAAAGAGAAGAAGTATTTATAACAACAAAAATATGGAATACAAAACAAGGATACAACTCTACAAGAAAATCATTTGAGGAAAGCTTGGAAAAACTTAATATGGATTATGTGGATTTATTATTAATTCATTGGCCTGGACAGAAAAAGGAAAGATATTTAGATACTTATAGAGCATTAGAGAATATATGTCAAAGTAAAAAGGCTAAATCTATAGGATTAAGTAATTTTGAAATAAAACATTTAAAAGATATATTCGCTCATTGTAATATAGCACCTGTAGTAAATCAAATAGAAAGACACCCAAATTTATTAAGAAATGAATTAGTAGATTTTTGTAAAAAACATAATATTGTATTGGAAGCTTGGTCTCCTCTCGGCAGAGGAAAATTATTTAATAATGATGTTATATTAGATATAGCCAAAAAATACAATAAAACTCCTGCTCAAATAATACTAAGATGGAATATTGAAAGCAATATTGCAGTTATACCTAAATCAGTAAATAAAGACAGAATAGAAGAAAATATTAATGTATTTGATTTTAAATTAGAACAAAATGATATAGAAAAAATAAATTCATTAGAAAACGGAGACAGAATAGGAGCTGATCCTCTTACTTTTGATTTTTAAAATATATAAATGTAATTATATTTAATATATACCTAAACAACTATATTTTGTCAAAAATAAAATTATATTCTCTTTTTAATATATGGGGCTTTGCCCCATACCACACTTCTTTTGCGACCGTAGGGAGTGCCTGTGGTATTGCCACAAAGAAGCAAAAGGGCTATATTTTAGCTTAAATTGATAATTTATATTACATGTAAAACAATTTTAGTATGATTTAGTACTAATTTTATCCTTGCACTTTTTGGTTCTTTGACGAAGTCCGCAGAGCGTATGCGGCGGGAAAAAGAACAACAAAAAAATTGACAAACTTAAAAATTTTTAAGCATATAATTTTTTATTTTTTCCATATTGTAAAAAATACAAATGTTAAAACGAAATATTAACCTTATTTTGATAAAGTATAATTGTTTGAGTATAAATTAGTTATAATGAAAATATATCTTTTATTATATAAACAAAGTCATTCTTTGGAAATTTATTTATATTGATTACATTTTCTATCTTCTCAGCAAAATACAATTTGTTTTGATTAGGTAAATATGAAACAGTGAATATTTGAGCATTGCTATTTAATAACTTTTCTTTTGTATAGCCATGTTCTGACATCTCTATTATTCTATCTGGAATATTATCACCATAGAATATAAAAACTGCATGATTATATAATTTAGCTTTTAATATTTTTGCTTTTTCATCATTATCATCTTTCTTGAAAAGTTTTTGATTATCATCTACATATAAATCAAATATTTCATTGATTTCATTTTTTATATTATTTAAAACTGCTTCTCCGTCTTTATCAATATCAACTAAGAAAAAATAATATGCATGTATTATAATGGATTTTTTATTCTTTATTACATCAGCATTTATAAATACTCTTGATGAATTAATAGAATACATACTATAACCAAAATATCTAAGTCTGTCTATTATATTATCTTTAGTAACATTTTTATTTAATGTATGTTCTAATTGTGAATTATTTCTTATGAATAATAATTTTCTTTTATTAATATTTGAAACATCGATATATAGAAATATTATTGTTGCAATTTCGAGAATAATTAAAAGTATTGTTATATATAATTGATTATTATTATAGATTGAAAAAAAAATTAAGTTGGCAAACGCTATGGCTATAACACCATAAACGCTTGCCCTTAATAACTCTTTTTTGAAGGAGAACAGCTTATTATTGTTCATTATTTCTATTTTATATTATCTATAAGTTGTAACTTCTTGATAAGCTCTAACTGCTCTATCAACTACAGCTTTTGTAAAGCTAAGTGATAATTCAGCTTCAGCAATAGCGTTCATTACATCAGATACATCAACCTGATCTGGTCTTATACCTGCCTGTACTATAATATTATCTCTGTCAACTTGTTTTTGATTAACAGATTCTATAGCATCGCTTAACATTGTACCGAAATTACTTATTAAATCGTTACTAGAACTTCTTCTTAACTGCTGAGCAGGTCCATAATGTCTAGGATCTGTAGTTTTTAGTACGAATCCGTAATTATCTCCAACATTTCCAACGTTCATAAAAAATATCCTTTATAAAAATCTTATTAAAAATTAATATCTAATTATATTCAAAGCACTTCCAAACATAGTTTTAGCAGATTGAATCATAGTAGAGTTTGCCTCATAAGCTCTTGAAGCTTCCATCATATCAACCATTTCAGTAACAGGGTTAACATTAGGCATTTCTACATAACCAGCTTTTTCACCATATTTAATAGCATCAGGGTGAGAAGGATCATATACAAATCTAGTTGCTGTTTCCATATCCTTTTCTATGCTGAATACTCTTACACCAGTACCAACATTAGGCTGTAAAGCATCTGGTAAAAATGGGCTTCTATATTTATTGCCGTCATCTCTAGGCTTAAATATAACTCTGCTTCTTCTGAAAGCACCGCCTTCAGTAGTTCTTGTTGTATTAACGTTTGCTATATTATCAGCAATAACATCTAGTCTTGTTCTTTGAGCTGTTAAACCGCTTCCAGATGTATTAATTATTGAAAATATTCCCATTTACTATTCTCCTTTAGAATTCACAATACAAAATTAAGCAT
>NZ_CALXRM010000111.1 GCF_944390845.1 uncultured Brachyspira sp. | reverse complement strand
AAAAGTTGAAAAACAATTAGAAATTATATATAATTTAGCACAAAAGGAGCTTTTTTAGTTATCTAGGACAGCCCCTATTATTTTAATTTTAGAGAAGATTTCATTTAATCTATTTGTTTTTAATTCTTCTTCATCTAAAAATGATTTATGAATAGAATATATAGTATTGCTTACAGCGTTATATTTTTCTTCTTCATCTTTTTTGAATTCATTTATTAAAGTTAATAATGTGTTTTCAATAATTTCTTTATTCATATATTGAGTATAATAAACAAAAATAAAAAAATCAATTAATTTAATATTAAAAAAATTATTTACATACCCCGCCCTATATCTCTATTATTTTATTTTAAATTTTAATCTTTATTTTCTTAATACTTCAAATAAAAAAGCATGCCCGCCCAAGTTTTGATTAGATTTATAATTAACTAAACGCACGATTAAGAAAGAATTTTTAATATTAATAATATTGTGTATTACAACTTATTTATATTTGTTATTTCACTTACCGTGCGGTATTGAATTTGTTAATTAAATAAAAATTAATGATTGACATTTTATAAGTTTTATAATAGAGTAATTGACTATGCGGAGTGGGTAAACGCGGTATTTAAGTAACTAATACTGAGGAAAGTCCGTACCTCTAAAGGGCTTCATGCAAGCTAACGGCTTGAAGACGAAAGTCTATGGAAAGTGCAGCAGAAAATATACCGCCAATTTGGTAAGGGTGAAAAGGCATGGTAAGAGCATACCGCATTCGTGGCGACATGAATGGCAATGTAAACCCCATGAGAGGCAAGAGCAAACAGAAACGGATTGCCCTTTTCCTAAGTTTCAGGTAGCTCGCTGGAATATTATAGCAATATAATATCAAGATAAATGTTTACCTTAAATGACAGAATACGGCTTATAGCTCCGCTTACTTTTTATAATAAAAAAATATCTTACACATATAAAATATTATCCTAAACAAGTAGATTATATATTAATATTTCTTATCTATTATTATTTTATTATTCTCATGTCTTACTTCAAGTTTCTACACTTTTTCTAATGAAAAATCAAAATACTATCTGTAATGTTCACCTCTTCTCTTTTCCATTTCAAACATAATTAAAACCAATATTTTAACTGACAAAATGAAGCATCGTACATTCGTAATAAATAACTTAGGTGAGAGCAGATTATATAAAATAAAAAATATGTAATACTTTTTATCTTAAATTATAGATAATTACAAACTAATACAATTATGTTCATGTATCTGTTTATTATATTCATTATTATATTTTGTTTTTTAGATTTATTACAGCTATTTATATTTATACTCTGTCTGCTACGTCGTTTAGTATAATATTATAATCTTGAACATTTTCTATATTAAGCAGATGCCCCGCATTTTCAACTATAAATATATTTTTTTCTGGAGATATTATCGTTTCAAAATATTTTTTTACTTCTATAGTTGGAACCTGCCAATCATGAGAACCGCATATAAAAAATATAGGTATTTTAAAACTCTTATAAGAACTTATATCAAAATCTATAAGATAATCCAAAAGATTTTTATTAACTTTCAAAACTGAAATATATGCAAAAAGATCCTTCAAAGAAAATATAGGACTCTTTCTTATAATATTCATAAGCTTTAGAGTTCCTTCATGATAGCCTGCCAATCCGTATTTTACTTGTATAATTCTAAATTTCATTACAGCTTTCCAAATATTATCTTTATCTATATTAAAAGGATAGTCTCTCATCTCTTCCATTTTTTTTATGTATTTTTTCGACTTTGAGTTTTTTACTATTTCAAAACAATGAGTAAATGCTGTCTTTTCTCCTTTAAGAAAGTTAACAACTTGCCCCATTCCTATATAAGCTGAGACATAATTATGATACTTTTTTATAAACTCAATACCCAAAACAGTCCCCCAAGAATGTCCAAGCAAAATTATATTATCACTTTTGTATTTTATTCTGACATAATCTATTATGCATTTTAAGTCTTCTATTAGATTTTCAATGGTAATATCTTCTGTTTTAGTATTATTTTTTATTTGAGTTCTACCTGCTCCTCTTTGGTCATAATAAATCAAATTATAGCAGCTTTTATAATTTTCTGTTATATATAAAAAATGAGCCTCAGATTGTGCAGGACCTCCATGCAGAAATATTATAGTCTTATCAGACTTTCTATAATAATGAATAAGATAATGCTCTATTCCGTTTACTTTTATATACTCTTCATAAAAGTCTTTGTAGTTTTTCATAAATATTTCCATTTAGTACAAAATTGCGGGATTTATATATGTCTTTCACCTATAAGGCAGTTAATGTCTATATTCCTAGTTACATCTTTCCTCTTTTGTGTGTCCCTGCTCAAATTTTTTTTGAAGATATATATACTAGGTTTAAATTCCCGCTATTTCCAACTATATTAAATAAGTTTAATTTTTACCTATTTAAAAAAAATGTCAATAACTAAAATAAAAAATTTTTTAATTATATATTATGGTGTAGTTTGTATATAATTTCCAAAATTGCTGTATTATAAAAGATAAATGTGCTCTAAATAAAATGTATGGTAGTCTGATATATTGCATTTAAGTATTCCTTAATTTATTAAAGTAAACAAGCGGTGTGCTATAATTTTGCATCAGAATGTATGCGTTTATAGTCCCAAAAATTGTTATATTTTCTTAATTTCAGATTAGCTTTCTCTAAAGTTAATTCCTGATTACAAAAGTCATAAAATTTTTTTTGGTCACAGTTATGTATTTCGTTGCTCTGTATACTGTAGGCAAGGCATCTGCTCGGTGTTAATGCCTCACTATGCGGAAAGACTGCATTTTTTGACTAAAATACAGGTATTATCATACATTTAAAACTTATTTTATAAATAATTAGTAATACTTTACTATTTATAACTTATCATTATATTAATAAATTGGTCAAAATTTAGAAACTATATTTGTTTAGGTATAAACTAATTAAGTATTATATTTATAATAAAAAATGAAATAATAAGTTTATAAAAAGATATTTTTAATGTATAATAATATCATTCGTTATTTTTATATTATTTTAAGGAGATTTATTTTATGTCTGATGTAAAAAGAATTGCAATAATCGGTGCTATGGATTCTGAAATTACTAATTTTAAAGGTATGATAGAAAATATAGAAGAAATTGAAATAGCTAATATTACTTATTATAAAGGTACATTATGCGGTAAAAATGTAGTGCTTTTAAAATCTGGTATAGGTAAAGTTAATGCTGCAATTGCTACTACTATAGCTATAGAAAGATTTAATGTAGAAAAAATTATATTTACTGGCGTTGCTGGTTCTGGAAATCCTGATTATGATATATCTGATATAGTTATATCAAAAGATTTAATTGAACATGATTTTGATACTAGCGATTTAGATGGAGATGAACTTACTGTATTAGTTAAAGGTTATGATAAGAACTATTATCCTGCTGATAAATCATTAATAGAATTAGCTAAAGAATCAGCACAAAAAGTTATAACTGACAATAAAGTTTATATTGATACAATAGCTACAGGCGATCAATTTGTAGGCAATAATGAAAAAGTTAAACAAATACATAAGAAATTTAAAGCTGGTGCTATAGAGATGGAAGGAGCTGCTGTTGCTCATACTGCTTTGATGTATAAAGTACCTTTTGTAGTTATACGTTCATTATCTGATAAAGCAGACAGCGATGCAGTAGTAGATTTCCCAAAATTCGTAGTAAAATCTGCCCAAAACTCAATGAAAATAGTAGTAGAAATGCTTGAAAACATGAAGTAAATAAAATATAAAAATAATTTTAAAGCGATAAACGAGCAGTTGATAACTGACATAAGGAAGTTATCAGCTATTTTTTAGCGAGTTTATCGCTAGCAATAATAAAAAACCGAAGCCCTTAACTTAATTTATTAAGTTAAGCCTTGGGGCGTAGGCGAGCATAACAATAATTAAAACAATCAATAAAAATATTGAATAACAAAATTCATATATACTTTAATTCCATATCAAAATACATAAATTAAATCAAATAATACATAAATATTAAGATAATACTATTGTAAAAAATAATACTGTTTACAAATAATTTACTATTGAAAAAATATACATATATAATATAATGTTAGTATCAATTAACATAATATCGGAGTGTCTATGCCTGATAAAAGAACGATATTAAATGGTAACGGAGTGGGAGACTATGTTGCTATAGGAAACTCATTTCTTTATACACCATCACTAAGTACACCTATATATAAAATAGAAGAAAGTGACGTAGAAGAAGAATATAAAAGATTTGATGAAGCCATAAAAAAATCAATAGAAGAAATAGAAGAACTTCAAAAACATGTAAATAATAATATAAAAAATATTTTATCTACTCATATATTAATGCTTCAGGATAGAGTTATAACAAGACAGGTAAAAGAAGAAGTAAAAGAAAAACTTTTTAATATAGAGCATATATATGATACTATAATATCAGGATACTTAAAAAAATTGTCATCTATAAACAATAAAATGCTATCCGAAAGAAGCAGCGATATTGTAGATATAAAATCAAGATTAATAAGAAATCTAATACAGCCAAATTCTGGAGATTATTCTCAAGTACCGGAAAACTGTATAGTAATAGCAAAAACGCTAACTCCTAGTGATGTATTGAAATTTAATGCCATAGGAGTTGCTGGATTCATAATAGAAAGCGGAGGATATACTTCTCATGCTGCTATATTGGCTAAAGCATTTGGAATTACAACGATATTCAATATTACAGATATATCAAGCAAAATCAAAAATGGAAGAAAAATTATTGTAGATTGCAGAAGCAGTATAGTAATAATGAATCCAAGTGAAAAAGATATTAAAAATTATACTAAATTAACTGAAGATATCAAACAGCATAAAGAACAGTCTATAATTGATGCTAAAGAAGCTGCTATAACTACAGATAATGTTGAAATAAAAATAAATGCTAATATAGATATACCTGAAGAAACAGAAAGTTTGTTAAAACATGGTATAGATTCTATAGGTTTATACAGAACAGAATTTTTATACATATTTTCTGGTGAAGATATTGCCACAGTTCTTCCAAGTGAAGAATATCAATTTAAAGTGTACAAAAGTATAGCTTCTAAAATGAAAGGAAAAATAATAATAAGAACTTTAGATATTGGAGGAGATAAAATTTCTCCTGCTTTAGGTTTCGATTTTAAAGAAGATAACCCTTTCTTAGGCTGGCGAGCTATAAGATTTTGTTTATCCAATAGACAATTATTCAAAGATCAAATAAAAGCATTACTTAGAGCTTCACATTATGGAAATATAGAAATAATGATTCCTATGATAAGCACTTTAGACGAATTTGTTGAAACTAAAAAATTTATTAGTGACGTTAAAGAAGAATTGAGAAAAGAAAATCAAGAATTTAACGACAATATAAAAATAGGTGCTTTAATAGAAACTCCTTCTGCTGCTACAATAATAGATTTGATTGTAAAAGAAGCTGATTTTATATCTATAGGTTCTAATGACTTAGTACAGTATATGATGGCTTGTGACAGAACAAATGAAAAATTAACTTATTTGTACAATCCTATCGATATATCGGTTTTAAGAATGTTAAAAAGGATAATAGAAACAGCAAATCAAAACAATAAACCTGTAACATTATGCGGTGAGATGGGAGGAGTTATATTATATACTCCTGTACTATTGGGACTTGGTATAAGAGAACTTTCTATGTCTGTTACTTCCATAGCAAAAGTAAAAAACCTCATAAGAACCATTAGTATAAAAGATTGTGAAAAGCTGGTTAATGAAATGCTTGAAAAATGTGATAATAATCATTCCAAATCTATTTTAAAAAGCTTCTTAACTAAAGCAAATGTAAAAAAATACAGAGGTATAAATTAATAATGAAGAAAATTTTAATAATATTGATGTCTGTTATCTTATTCCAATCATGTAAGGTAGCAAACTCTATAAATGAATATCAGAAATTAAAGACGATAGAAGATACAGAAGATTATGGGCCTTTAGGAAATTTTCTTAAAACACTTCCTAAAGATGAACAAGAAAATACTCAATCTCCATATAATGAATTAACAGCATTCATAAAAGGAAGAAATCAAATATTATCATCAAACTATAAAGAAGGATTTGAAACTTTAGCTAGATTCTTATTCACCTACCCTTCAAGTTATTATGAAAGTGAAGCATCTTATTTGCTTGGTCAGGCTTTAATATATATGGTAGAAAATGAACCTTCATACATAGAAGAATTTTATACACAATTATTGTCTGAAGGTATAGTTGAAGGTGAAGAAAATAATGATGATGAAACTGTTGGAAATTTAGAAAATTCTTTAAAAAATATATACAGTCAATTAGGTATTATAGTAAAAGACGGCAAATATTCTTTCAATGGATATACTTTTGACAGAATACTTCAAGATGAAGAAAGTGCTTTTCCATTAAAAGACTTTGCATATTATTTTAGTATAAGGCATAGATTCAGCAATATAGAAACTGAAGATGACAAAGCTAAATTCATAACTAATATAACTTATTTAAGAAGATTCTCTGACAGATACAGAACAAGCGTATTACAGGAAAGTTTATTAAATAATAAATCATATTTCCCAGATGTTTTACAATTCACTCTAACTTCTAGTGAGAAAAAAAATTATGATGATACTATAAAAGCGGTTAAAGAAAGAATAAAAGGTATAAAAGCTATTTATGAAGAAGAATATTATGTAATAGGGAACGGCGTCATAATAAGAGACAGAATACCTGCTGTAACTCCCGGCAGAGAAAAAGAACTTTATAAATTATATAATTATGATTTTGTAACAGTATTAAACAAAACAAATGTATATAATGCTAAAGAAAGAGAAAGAGAGGATTGGGCTTTAGTAAGATATGATACATATTATGGTCCTATAGTTGGCTGGAGCTATTTAAGATATATGACTAATAATGTACAAAATATAGAAGATGTATTTGATAATTATAAATCAGCCATGAATTCATATAAAAATTATGATTATCTAAAAGCTTCTGATTTCTTCTCTTATATATTGAATAATCCTCAAACAAATTATTTTACAGATAAATCCGTATATTTCTTATGGAAAGTTAATAATAAAATCGGCGAACTTGTAAGCTCTAAGGATAATCCTTATTATAAATATGTATTAGATTATCCAAAATATTTTTATTACAATACTAATAATAATGTATTACAAAGCTCAACATTATTATATAATTACTTAATAAAAATAATGCCTACAAACCCTTATAGATTCGTTATAAGCGGAGATAGTGAAACAGAATACAGCGTAGATTAATAGAATACATTATTAAATCCAATTTATATTTTAGTCTATTTGATAAATTTTATATTTATTAAATAGACTAAACTATTTTAAAGCCGTTCATAATTAAAATTTTTATAATTTTATGATTAATTAAAAATACATATAAATAATTTAAATATTAGTAAAATTAAAAAATTATAATTAACATACTGAAAATTTTTAAGTTTGTCATTTTTTTATTGTTATTTTTCCCGCCGCATACGCTCTGCGGACTTCGTCAAAGTTGCTATATCCTCGACAAGCTCGGATACGCTTCGCGAAAGTGCAAGTATAAAACTAGTACTAAATCATACTAAAATAGTATGACATATAAGATAGATTATTAATTTAAACTAAAATATAGCCCTTAACCGAAGGCGGGCTGTGACTGCTTCTTTGTGTCACGCCAAAGGACTTACTTCTGTCGCCCTAAAGGACTTCCTTCGGTCGCAAAAGAAGTAGGGTCTTGCGTAATCACGCAGAGCTTCGCAGTGGGCAAAGCCGCCACAAACAATAAAATTGACAAAATATAATTGTTTATATATATACCTAAACAACTATATTTTGTCAAAAATAAATTTATATTTTTGTTTTTATATCTGGGGCTTTGCCCCAGACCATAGTTCTTTTACCGAGTAGGTACCTTTCGGTATTGGTATAAAAGAACCAAAAAAACTGCATTTTTAGTCTAAATCTAG
>NZ_CALXRM010000110.1 GCF_944390845.1 uncultured Brachyspira sp. | reverse complement strand
TTTCTAGTAATTTAAATTATAAGGAATACCTTCTTTTTTTAAAATAAAAGTGTGCAATATCTATGGCTCTTAAACAAAATTAATTAAACTCATAATATAATGTGTATCTATTTGTGATTGCTTTTTCTCCATAATATACTAACGCTATATAATATTTTGTATGTGCATTGAAATGAGTGTTTAATTGATTTTGTCCGTTTTTTAAAAGATTTAATTGTTCATCAAATAACATTATAGTAACATCTTTTGCATATTCTAATTTTATATTGATTGAACTATTTATGTCTGTAGTATTTTCTAACTTGTATAAATCTATATCTATTAAATTAGAATTTCTTATATATGGTTTAATAAACTCATCTATACCATCAAGATCATTTTTGAAAAAATATCCATAAATTAATTCATTTGGATAATTAATAGTATCAGCATCATTGATGGTATTATTTGGTTCTATTTCATTTGAAGGTAAATAATTATCTTTAAATAAAAATTTTAAACTATATTTGCATTCCTTATCAGAATGCAATTTAACAAAATATGAATCGTCATAAAGAAGCAGATCTGTAAGTTCAATGAAACCATTATAATTTAAAATATCTTTTGTATTAATAGAAAATATTCTATTGTTAGTAGAAAATACTTCTATATCAACATTAGCTTTATTGTCATATATAGAAATATAGAAATCCATAGCAGTTGCATTTGTTGGTTTTATCTGATAATAGTCAATATCTTCTATACTATCAAAACTGGCATTAATAGAAACATTATAATCTATAAATTGAGAATATTCCAAACTATCATTTGGTTCTATTTCATCTCTTTTTGCGGCACTTGTATTTTTGTTGTTAGTGCAGGATAATATAATAAATATTAAGATTAATAATAATGTATGTTTCATGATTAAAATAATACATTTATTTAGAAAAGAATGCAAATTAAAAAATATTATGTATTTATATTGGATTTATAATTCTTTTGACCGCACGGTGGATAAAATTAAAAGTATGAATTGATTAATAATATCATTGAAATTAATTATGTAATTTTTTTAAACGTGCGTAGATTAGATAAAAAATTTAATTTAAACTTGGGTGGGGCATGCTTTTTATATTTGTGTAATAAAGATATATAAAACAAAAATTTAAAATAAAATAAAAAAGATATAGGGTGGGGTGTGTAAATAAAGTTTTAAAACTTAATTACATTTGCCCGCCCTCTATCTTTATAACTTTAATTTGTAATTTTATTTTTATTTTCTTTATTGCTTTAATTAGAAATTATAGCACCCGCCCAAATTTTTTAAAAAATTTAGAATGCAATAACGCACGATGAATGAAATTTTAGATATGAATTTTATTAGTAATACAATTCAATTAAGTATAGAATTCTATTTACCGTGCGTGGGGAAGGTGAACAAATAATAATTAAAAATCTATTTTAGCTTTTGTGTCTGATGATAATTTTATTCCTTCTATTATCTTTATGGATTCCAAAGCAGTAGAAGCATTTGAAATAGGTTCACCTCCTTTTTCCAAACATTCTATTATGTTATTAATAGCATCAAGCATTCTTTCATTACCATAATCTTTATTATATTGTTTAATTAATGTTAATGCTTCATAATTAGAACCAGCTTCATTGTTATTAACTTTTTTGTATTGATATAATTCAAAACTATTTCCATTGTTGTATAATCTTATTCTTCCATTTTCTCCCATTATATCAATTTCAAGCATATACTTAAATGGAGAAGTACTAACAGCTTTAATAAATCCAATAGTACCTGATGTGAATTTTATCATTCCGCATCCGCCGTAATCATTAAAGCCATGAACTTCTCTTATAAAATCAGTCTGTTTTTCACCTATAACATATTCAGGTTTTGAATTAGTGAAGTAAAGCATTAAATCTATAATATGACTTGCACTCGTATGTAGGGCAGTAGCACCATAACCAACTATTGTATATATTTTTCCAATAGCATTTTCTTCTATAAGCTTTTTAATTTCTTTATTGATGTTATCCCATCTTAATATATAGTTAACAGCAAATACAGTATTATTCTTTTTTGATAGTTCTAATATTTCTTTAGATTCATCTATTGAGTATGATAAAGTTTTTTCACAAAAAATTGCTTTCACTCCAGTTTCTATATATTTTTTAGCTATTTCATAATGAAGTTCTATAGGTGTGCATATACTTACAATATCAAACTCATTTTCTTCAAGCATTTTATTATAATCAATATAGCCTTTTTCAATATTTTCATCTTTTTGAATTTGCTTAACTAAATTCAAATCAGTATTACCGCATATAGCAGTAATTTTAGTGTTTTTAGTATTTTGATAAGCCTTTATATGTGACCAAATTATTTTTCTATTAGGGTCTTTATCTATGAAGTAAGCAATTTGTCCAAGCCCTATTATACCAACTTTGTACATAATTATCTCCAATTTTTATTTTTTATATTGTACTATTAAAGAGAATAAAATACATTAATTTTTAATAATGTATGTATTTTAAATTAATAATTTTGTTCTTGACAATGAAATTTTTTTGTATTATAATATTAACATATAAATCTTCGGGGCTAGGTGAAATTCCATACCGGCGGTAAAGTCCGCGAGCCTTTTTGATGTATCTCTTTCAAAAACGGCAGATTTGGTGCGATTCCAAAACCGACAGTTAAAGTCTGGATGGTAGAAGATATTAATGTAACTTACTACATAAATTTGGCTCTAAGTGTTTAATCATTTAGAGTTTTTTTGTTTGTAGATTTCTTTTTTACCTTCCTAAAAACAATTCCTAAAGATTAAAAAAATTTTATAAAAGAGTATTAGCAGTATGCAGGAAAATATGCATGAAAAATACATGAAAATGGCTATAGAAGAAGCAAAGAAGGGAGAAGGTTTTACAAGTCCTAATCCTTTAGTTGGTGCTGTTATAGTGAAAGACGGAAAAGTTATAGGTATTGGATATCATAAAAAATACGGTGAAAATCATGCTGAAATCAATGCATTTTTGGATGCAAAAGAGAAAGGCGAAAATGTTGAAGATGCTGATATATATGTAACTTTGGAACCTTGCTCTCATTATGGAAAAACTCCTCCTTGTGCTGATGCTATTATAAAAAATAAGTTAAAAAGAGTAATTATAGGCTGTGTTGATTCTAATCCTAAAGTAGCAGGAAATGGAATAAAAAAATTAAAAGATGCTGGAATTGAAGTTGTAATAAATGTACTTGAAGAAGAATGCAGAAAATTAAATGAGGTTTTCTTCTATTATATAGCTAATAAAAGACCATTTGTTGTTATGAAATATGCTATGACTATGGACGGTAAAATAGCCACTGTAAGCGGAAAATCAAAATGGATAACTTCAGAAAAAACAAGAGAGCATTCTCATAGATTCAGAAATAAATACTCTGCTATAATGGTTGGAATAAATACTGTAATAGAAGATAATCCTACACTCAATTGCAGACTTCCAAATACTAGAAATCCTATAAGAATAATTTTGGATAGTTCTTTGAAAATAGATTTGAATTCTAATATTTGTAAAACTGCTAAAGAGATAAAGACTTTTATAGCTACTGTTAGTAATGATGATAAAAAAATAAAAGAACTTGAAAGCGTTGGCATAGAGATAATAAAAACAGAAAATGATAACGGCAAAGTAAGTTTAAAAGATTTGATGAGAATACTTGGAGAGGAAAAAAATATTGATAGTGTGTATGTTGAAGGCGGTGCTACTTTACATGCAAGTTTATTGAAAGAGAAATTAGCTAATAAGGCATTGATTTATATAGCACCAAAAATATTCGGAGGATCAAAAGCAAAAACTCCAATAGGAGGCGAAGGAATAGACGATCCTGATAATGCTGTTAAACTTGCGGAAGGCAGCATAACAAAAATAGAAGATGATTTGTTTTTGGAGTATTATTTAAAATATTAATTTATATAATATTTAATTATTGGGGACTAGTCCCCAAACCCCTACTTCTTTTGGTGGCCCAAAGAAGCAAAAGGACTGCATTTATATCATTTTGCATTCAATGGCATCAAAAAAGATTATAATTATAGGATTATACAATAATGTTTACTGGTATAGTTGAAGAAATAGGAACTGTTAAATCTGTACAAAGCAAAGTTATTACAATAGAAGCAAGCAAAATATTTGATGATTTGCACTTAGGTGATAGCGTCGCTGTTAATGGTACTTGTTTAACTGTATCTAGTTTTGATAATAAAATATTTAATGCTGATGTTACTCAAGAAACTTTGAACCGTACTAATTTAGGAAGTTTAAAAAATGGAAGTAAAGTTAATCTTGAAAGAGCTATGACATTAAGCGGAAGATTTGGCGGACACATAGTAAGCGGACATATTGACGGAGTGGGAAGCATTAAGTCTATGAAAAAAGATGACAATGCTATAATACTCACTATTGAAGTGCCTAAACACTTAATGAAATATATAGTAGAAAAAGGTTCTGTTGCTGTTGATGGCATAAGTTTGACAGTAGCTAGTTTAACTGATAATACTTTTTCTATAGCAGTTATTCCTCATACATTAAAGGAAACTGTGCTTTATTATAAAAAAGAAGGTGATAAGGTTAATATTGAAAATGATGTTATAGGCAAATATGTTGAAAGACTTTTAACATTTAAAGAAGATAATGAAGATAAAAAATCCAATATCACTATGGAGTTTTTACTCAAGAATGGATTTTAATATTTTTTAATAATAAACTTTTACAGCTTTTTGATTATGAAAAAACTGAATAAAAAATATAAATGGAGTATAAAAATGGAAAATGTTTACAGTACAATCGATGAAGCTTTAGAGGATTTAAGAAACGGAAAAATTATAATTGTTTCTGATGATGAAGATAGAGAAAATGAAGGCGATTTAATCTGTGCGGCAGAATTTGCTACTACAGAAAATATCAACTTTATGGCTACTTATGCTAAGGGTTTGATATGTATGCCTATGAGTAAAGAAATTACTAATAAATTAAATTTAAATCAAATGGTTACAAAAAATACTGATAATCATGAAACAGCTTTCACAGTGTCTATTGACCATGTTGAAACTACAACAGGTATATCAGCAGTTGAAAGATCTATCACAGCTTTAAAAGTTATTGATGAGAATTCTAAACCAGAAGATTTCAGACGTCCTGGTCATATGTTCCCATTGCTTGCAAAAGAAGGCGGAGTATTGGTTAGAATGGGACATACTGAAGCTACTGTTGATTTGATGAGATTAGCAGGTTTAAAAGAATGCGGTTTATGCTGTGAGATTATGAGAGATGACGGCGATATGATGAGAAGAGATGATTTAATTGATTTCGCTAAAAAACATAATCTTAAAATGATAACTGTTTCTGATTTAATTGATTATAGAAAAAAGAATGAAGATTTAATGGAGCTTTATGCCAAAGCGAAAATGCCTACTAAATATGGGGAGTTTGAAATACTTACTTACGTTAATAAAATAACAAAAGAACATCATGTAGTTTTAACTATGGGAGATATTTCAAGCGGAGAAGATGTACTTTGCAGAGTTCATTCTGAATGCTTGACAGGCGATGCATTAGGCTCTAAAAGATGCGATTGTGGTGAACAGTATGATTATGCTATGAGAAAAATTGCTGAGGAAGGCAGGGGCATAATGGTTTATATGCGTCAGGAAGGAAGAGGAATAGGACTTGTTAATAAATTAAGAGCTTATGAACTTCAGGACAGCGGACTTGATACAGTTGATGCTAATATAGCTTTGGGATTCAGAGATGATATGCGTGAATATTATGAGGCTTATCAAATGCTTAAAAATTTGGGAGTTAAGAGCATAAAAATAATGACTAATAACCCAGATAAAATAAAGTATTTGAATAACTACGGATTAGAAATAAAAGATAGAATACCTATACAAATAGAAGCTTCAGAGTATGATGCATTCTATCTAAAAACTAAGAAGGAAAGAATGGGCCATATTTTAGATTGAATTTAAAAAATAAAAAACTTGTGAGTTCCTGACATTTGTAAAAATGTCAGGAACTATCAACGAACAAGTTTTTTATATATAATAAAAGAATGGGCCATATTTTAGATTGAATTTAAAAAATAAAAAACTTGTGAGTTCCTGACATTTGTAAAAATGTCAGGAACTATCAACGAACAAGTTTTTTATATATAATAAAAGAATGGGCCATATTTTAGATTGAATTTAAAAAATAAAAAACTTGTGAGTTCCTGACATTTGTAAAAATGTCAGGGCTTATCAACGAACAAGTTTTTATATATAATAAAAGAATGGGCCATATATTAGATTAAAATTTTTATGCGATAATAATAAAAAGTGAGCCGAAGCCAGCAAATAAATTTATTTATTTGCTGCTTATAGGCTGAGGTGACCAGGTAGGCACCCTTACGGGTGGCATAGCAATAATAATAAAATTTTCTAGCAAATTAAAAATATATAAAGCTAGATAAATTGCGAGCCTCTGGAAACTGACGAAGGAAGTTCCCAGAGCCTTTAAGCGAGCAATTTTCTAGCAAATTTAAAAAAGGAAGTAAAGATGAAAACTTTTGAAGGAAAACTCGTTAGTGAAAAACCAATTAAAATCGGTATAGTGTGTGCTAGATTCAATGAATTCATTGTTTCTAAACTTTTAGGCGGTGCTTTAGATGCTTTATCTCGTCATGATATTAAAGATGATGATATTAGTGTTGCTTGGGTGCCTGGTGCTTTTGAAATTCCTCTAATAGCTTCTAAAATGGCTAAATCAAAAAAGTATGATGCAGTTATTTGTTTGGGTGCTGTTATAAGAGGTTCTACAACACATTATGATTATGTTTGTGCTGAAGTATCAAAAGGTATTGCTAATGTTTCACTTAATTCTGATATACCTGTGATGTTTGGTGTACTTACTACTGAAAATATTGAGCAGGCTATTGAGAGAGCTGGAACTAAAGCAGGTAATAAGGGCTTTGATGCTGCTATGGGTGCTATCGAAATGGTTAATCTAATAAGAGAAATAGAAAAATAATTCAAATAAAAGCCATATTTATGAAAAACAAGGTCGAAAGGCCTTGTTTTTTTTTGAATTTATTTGTTATATTTTAATATAAAATAATAAAATATAAGAGTAACTATATACTTTTTATGAATTTAATATATTATTTATTAGTAAGTATTATCAATTAAGGAGCGTGTGATATGGACTTGAAGGGATCAAAGACAGAAATTAATTTGAGAAATGCTTTTATAGGTGAAGCTATGGCTAGATGCAGGTACATGTATTATGCTGAAAAGGCCCGTGAAGAAGGCAGGGAAGATATAGCATCTGTATATGAAAAATTTGCTAGAAATGAGCAGGAACATGCCAAAATATGGTTTGAAAATTTTCATGGTATTCCTAACACTATAGAAAATTTAAAAGAGTCAATTATAAATGAAAATTATGAATCTATAGATATGTATTTGTCTTATGCTAAAACTGCTCAAGAAGAAGGATTTGATGATTTGGCTATGGCTTTTATGAATGTGGCAAGAATAGAAGATGGCCATAAAAAGAAATTTCAAAGTCTTTTGCAAGATAAGTCTTTTGAAGTAAAAAATTGGCAATGTGATATATGCGGTTACATTGATTTGGCAAATGAAAATCCTCAAATATGTCCTGTTTGCAAAACTAAAAAGTCAAAATAATAATTGTTATATATTCTATTATAAGTGTGTATTAACTTATAATAGAATATTTAGTTTAATTGTTTTATTTACATTTGCCCGCCCTTTATTCTTTATAATACATTTAAAAATTTTTGTTCTAATTTTCTTTATATCTAAAGTAAAAAAGCATGCCCGCCCAAATTTTTATTATATTTATAATTTCTTTAACGCACGGTTAATGGATTTTTATTTATAATTGGAATTGTATTATTGATTAATTTATATTCTTAATTTTGTTTTACGTGCGTTGTATAGATTCTAAATTTAAATAAAACTAGGGTGGGTGTTAACAAATTCTTTTTAAACAGTAAGGAAATAAAAAATTTAAATAAAAAAATAGGGGCTGTCCTAGATAACTTAAATTTGTTAAAATTTAAGTATGAAACGAAGTAAATTAAGTAAAGATAAACAATT
>NZ_CALXRM010000109.1 GCF_944390845.1 uncultured Brachyspira sp. | reverse complement strand
CTAGTAATTTAAATTATAAGGAATACCTTCTTTTTTTAAAATAAAAGTGTGCAATATCTATGGCTCTTAAACAATAAATTGAGTTTGATTTAATTGTATTTACTTTTTTTTATGTTATAATTTGGCTTTACTATTAAAAAAATTAAAGAAATAAGATTTATAAAATGATAAAAAGAATATTTGTTATATTATTGATATATGCTTCTTTAACTTATGCAGCATCTACATCTTCAAAGCATTCATTGTCTATTTTGGACACAACAAGTACAAGATCAAAAGGTATGATGAAGTCAGGATTTTTAATTGGTAATGATTCTTCATCTGTATTTATGAATGCTGCTTCCTTGATGGGAGTATTAAGAGACAGCGTTAATTTAAATTATACAGTTACATCAGATCCGAAAAATGAATATATATTCAATGCTTCTTATGCTCATATAGGTGCTTCTTATGCAGTAGGTGTTGGTTTTGCTTCCGAGATTAATAAAGTATATTCTTATGATAATTCTGGAATAAAAAAGAATGATATATACAGCGGATTATATTTGATAAATGTTGGTGCCGCTTATGCCATTAATGATAATGCTTTTATAGGCGGAAATATAAAAACTGTAATTAATAATAGCGAAAAAGATAATAACTTTGGTATGTTTTTAGATGTAGCATATATGCAGTCATTATTTACTCCTAGTTTGAAGCTTGGTATCGGGGTGAGAAATTTTGGATTTTATGATAATGTTTTTGCAAAAGTTGATACAGATATAGTAGCTTCATTGGCTTATAGTAAAAGCGATAATAGTTTTTCTATAACAGCACAATATACAATATCAGTACCTTCTGTTACACATAATGTATCAGTTGGTCTTGAAGCTATGATTATAGATTTTAATAAATTAGGTTTATTTAAAGAGAAAGGCACTTGGTATGATGATTTGCCTGAAACTATATTAGATGCTCCTAGTGCTATACAAAAGAGATTTGCAACTAAATTGCCTAGCGGTATTTTAGCCAGAGTAGGGGTAGGAAATAAAGGTGCTTCTTTGGGTTTATCTATTTATGTGAAATTATTCAGGCTTGATTATGCTATTTGTTTTGATAATTTTAGCAAAGATAATATTTCACATGATATAGGTATGAGTTTTATGTTTTAATTAAGTAATTGATTTATTATGGCTATTTGTAAACAAAAAATATCTAGTACAGAAAATTGCGACAGAGAAGAATATAAAGATGGTTTATGCATTATTCATCATAATGGTGATGATAAACCAGAGGGACTTTTCAGACGTATTATAAGAGATGATATTTATAGAGGATACTATAATTTCTCTTATATGATTAGTTATGATGGTTTTAGTTTTGAGGGATTAAAAATAGAGAAAGATGCCAATTTATTATTTAGAAATTCATCATTTTACGGCCCATTTCATATAAGAAATTATGATTTAAAAGCTTCTTTGGATTTTACAGATTCTGATTTTGACAGCGGTATTTTTATAGTTATGTCTAATGTTCATAAAGAAATAATTATGAAAAATTCTAAAATAAATATGGATTTTAATATGTCTTTATCGAATCTTTATTCGCTTGATATTGATAATATAACTGTTGATTGTAACTGCAGTATTTCTAATTCAGATATAATGGATAAATTGAAATTTAATCATATATATTTTAAGAATAATTTTAGCTTGCTTAATTCTAGTTTGATAGGCGATGCTAGTTTTGAAAATATTGTTATAGAAGGCGATGCTGATTTTAGGAATATTAAATTTTATAAATCATTAAAATTTGAAAATGTGCAGATAAAAGGCAATACTATACCTATTGAAATTACAGAAAATAAAAATATAGAATTTAAAAATGTAGTTATAAATGGAAAACTTATAGAAGATAATCAAAAAGAGAAAAAAGAAAAAGAAAAGAAGAAAAAAGAATTAGAACAAATTAAAGAAGCTAAAGATAAAATGTATAAAGAAACTTTGCTTAATAATAAGTATTCTAACAGGAAAAAATAATATTAGAATACTTATTATTAATTATAATAATTAAAGTAAATGTCTTTTATCTTTTAAATCTTCATTTTCTCTTATATCTTTTAATATATCTTTTATTTTTGAATCTCTGTTATTAGGATATATTAAAAGTACACCATTAGATTTTACTATAGTTAAATCTTTCACACCATCTATTGCTATGAAAGTTTCTTTATCATCATTGATTATAATATTATCATGTGATTCTTTGGCATATACATTTCCAACAATTACATTATTATTATTATCTTTATCATGTATTCTTCCCAAAGCCGAAAAAGCACCTAAATCGTCCCAGAAGAAATGAGCTTTAATACATATAATATTTTCTAACTTTTCCATTATACCAAAGTCGAATGATACTTTGTCTATTGTTTTGAATATTTCTTCTTTTTCATTATCATCTTTTGCTTTTAAAGTAGCTATTACTTTATTATATGTATCAGGCATAAATTCATTTACAGAATTTAATATATTATCAGCAGACCATATAAACATTCCGCTATTCCATAAATAATTTCCATCTTCTAAAAATTTGCATGCATTTTCATAATTAGGCTTTTCTACAAATCTGTCAACATTATATTCATTATCTTTAATTTTATCTTTGAGTTTTATATATCCATAACCAGTTTCAGCTCTATTCGGATTTATTCCTATAATAACAATATGATTTGTAGTTTTTGTTGCTTCAATAGAATCTTCTATGGATTTTATAAATAATTTTTCATCTTTTATGATAGGGTCAGCAGGAAGTATTGCTACAATTGCTTCTCCTATTCTTTCTTTTATTACAGATACACCTAATGCTATAGCTGCTGTAGTATCTCTGCCTAATGGTTCATATATTATATTTTCTTTTTTGAATGATGGAATATATTTTGTAAACGCTTCTTCATATCTTTTTCCAGTAACTATAAATATATTATCTTCTGTAGTTATTTTTAATGCCCTATTGATTGTTTGCTCTATTAATGATTTGTCTTCTATAATGTTTAAAAATTGCTTTGGCTTATTTTCTCTGCTTAGAGGCCATAGTCTTTCTCCTATTCCTCCGGCTATAATAAGTATAGCTTTTTTCATTATTTATATCCTTTTTTATTATTTTATATATATTAATTATAGTTAAAAAAGAGATAAAAAACAAGGATTATAGTATTTTTATTATCATAAAATTGTGTCATAAAAGATATTTTTTAATCTAAACTCTATTTACATTTTATACATTAGTTTAAAAAAAAATCATTTTTATGTAAAAAATGTAGTTATAATATGAATAAATAAATATAAATCTATGAATATTAATTATAATTTAAATATTTTTTATTTGACAAAAATTTCATTATGTATTAATCTTTATACTATAATGGGGAGAGTTTTTTATTAATTTTATTTTGAGAGGTTATATGAACAATACTGAGCAACTAATATATGACGATGATGATATGCTATCACCTATTGACGCAGCAAAAATAGTCGGTGTTTCAAGAACTACAGTTAATTATTGGGTTAGACATTATGGTCTAAAAGCGGATATCACTCCTGGAAAAAGATATAAAATACGTTATGCTGATTTGAAAGCTTTTTTAGCCTTTAACAAAAAAGATAAAAGAATGAAATTAAAAAGAAAACATTCTAAGTATAAAATAGCCCTCATAGAACCTATGGAGATTACAAGAAAAAATTATCTTGAATGGTTAAGTGATGATTATGATATAGTTTGCATATCTAATCTTACTAATCCGCTTAAAGAACTAAAAAAAATTTCTCCTGATATAATTTTGATGGATATTAATTTATCAGAAGATAAAGATTATTTCTATTTATTAGATGAAATAAAAAAAGAAATATCTTTAAGAACAGCATTAATAATAATCATTACTAAAAGATACAATGAAGATGATGTAGTTAATGGTTTAGAGAAAGGTGCTTGTGACTATGTTAAAAAACCTGTAGGTCAAAACGAACTTAAAGCTAGAATAAAAAATGCTATAAGATTTTATGTTGATGTATGATTATAACATATTGATAGGATCTATATCTATTTCTACATAATTGCCTTTTTGAGCTGTAAAACTGTCATTAAGTTTTTTGAAGAATCCTTTTAATAGAGAATGAGATGGAGTTTTTATTAATATATTCCATCTATAATATTTATTTAATTTACTTATTGTGCAGGCTACAGCTCCTAATATAATAATTTTATCAGAATCATTATAAGTTTCCATTCTAAGCATATCCGCTATCATATTGGCATCGCTTTCAACCTTTTTTTCATCTAATCCTCTTATAACTAATCTTACCAATCTTGAAAATGGAGGATAATTTAAAGGAGCTTTCCTGTTTTCTATTTCTCTATTATAGAATGATATATAATCATGATTTTTGGCACATTCAATACTGTAATTATTAGGTGAATAAGTTTGTATATATACAACACCTTTTTTTTCACCCCTTCCGCTTCTTCCTGCAACTTGAGTTATTAAATTGAATGTTCTTTCAGCACTTCTAAAATCTGGAATATGAAGCGACATATCTGCAAATAAAACACCAACCAAAGTAACATTAGGAAAATCAAGACCTTTAGCTATCATTTGCGTTCCGATAAGTATATCTATTTCTCCGTCAGAAAATCTTTTGAATATTTTTTCATAATTTTTAGTTCCGCCTACAGTATCCTGATCCATTCTTTCTATTACAGCTTTTGGAAATAGTATATTCAAATGTTCTTCAACTTTTTCTGTACCGCTTCCTATTCTTTCAAAATGTCCTATCTTACATTCATCGCAAAGTTCATCTAAAAATTGTGTATATCCGCAGTAATGGCACATAACTACATTTTTCTTTTTATGATATGTTAAAGAAACCGAACAATTAGGACATTCTAATACTCTTTGACAATATGAACAAGTAACAACAGGGGCATATCCTTTTCTATTTAAAAATAATATAATCTGTTCTTTTTTTTCTAATTTGTTATTGATTTCTTCTACCAATTTTTGAGTTATCATTGGGAATGCTTCTGCTCTTTTTTCTTTTTTCAAATCTAATATTTTTACTTCAGGCATATTTACAGAAGCAGCTCTTTTATTTAGAGTAAGAAGTTCTATTTTACCAGTTGTAGCATGATAAAAACTTTCTATAGAAGGAGTTGCACTTCCTAATAGCAATGTAGCATTTTCTTTGCTTTTTCTATAGAATGCAACTTGTCTTGCATGGTACCTTGGTGTATCTCCTGCCTTATAACTGGTTTCATGTTCTTCATCTATTACTATGATTCCTAAATTAGGAGTAGGGGAGAATATAGCACTTCTTGCACCTATAACAATTTTTATTTCGTCTTTTTTTATCATCTGCCAGTATCTGTATTTAGAGTTTGGAGATAATTTGCTATGAAGTACAGCTATTTTTCCTTCAAATCTTTCAGCAAATCTTTTTATTGTTTGAGGTGTCAAAGATATTTCTGGAAGTATAACAATAGCCTGCTTTCCCATATCTACAACTTTTTTAATAGCCTGCAAATAAACTTCTGTTTTACCGCTTCCAGTTACACCATGAAGTAAAAAAGTTTTTGGATTATTAGATTCTATACTTTCATTGATCCTTTTTAGTACAGTTTCTTGTTCATCATTAAGTTTTAAATATGGTTTTTGTTTTGCAGGTATTGGTTTAGCTTTTTTTTCTTTTTTTGCTGGTGTTCCAACAGGCAATGCAGCGAAAAGTGCTTCTCCGAAAGATGAATGGTAATAATTACTCATCCATTTAGCTAATTGGAATTCTTTATCTGAACAAATAGGTTCAAGATCAATTCTAGCTTTGATAGGATATACTTTATAGTCACCATCTAAAGTTTCGATTTCTTCAATAACGATGCCTTTATTGTTTTTTCCTTTAATAGGAGCAACAACCCTACATCCTACCAAGCTATCATTAATCTCATCTGGTTTTTTGTATGTAAGTATTTTATCTATTGGTAAATTAAAAATGACTTTGACATACATTATTAATTACATTTTTTCACGGCGTTTTTTATCTTCGTATTTAGCCATACAATTTACGCATCTTAAAGTATAAGGTAAAGCAGTTAATCTTTCTTCATTGATTTCTTCTTTACAATCTATACATTTACCATAAGATCCGTCTTCTATTCTTTTAAGAGCATTATTAAGCATTTCTAACTTATCTTTTTCTTTTTGAGAAAAATTAACTAAATTTTGTTTTTCATAAGCCTGAAATGCTATATCTGCCATATCTCCATGTGAATCTTCTTTAAGAGCTTCATAAGTTTCGTTACCGCTTAAAAGCTCATCTAAAGTTTTCCTCTTTTCTTCTAGTAATAAATCTTTAAACTTCTTTAATTTCTTAGCAGTCATTTATATAAACCTTTTATCTAAAAATATAATTGCTAGAATAAAAACTTAACGTTTAGAGAATTGGAAGCGTTTTCTAGCACCAGATCTACCATATTTCTTACGTTCAACAACACGGGAATCTCTTGTAAGAAAACCATTTCTTTTTAAAGTAGTTCTGAAATCCTGACTTTCGCTAACTAAAGCTTTAGCAATACCATGTCTAACAGCATCAGCCTGAGCAGAAACTCCGCCGCCATGTACATTAGCTAATACATCATATTTACCAAAATTACCTGTTACTTTTAAAGCATCTTCTACAACTTTGATAAGAGCTGCTCTATTACAGAAATAATCAGTGTAATTTTTACCATTTATTAATATTTTACCGCTTCCTAAAGTTATACGTACTCTAGCATTAGCTGTTTTTCTTTTACCAGTAAAAATAGTTAATTGTTTAGCTGCCATTGTTATCTCCTAATTATATATTTACTACAGTAGGTTTGTTAGCTTCATGCGGATGCTCACTTCCAGCATACACTTTTAATTTTTTAAGATGAAGTCTGCCTAATGGGCTATGAGAAAGCATACCTTTTACAGCTATTTTTACCATTCTTTCAGGATTTTTCTCAAGTAGTTCGCCATAACTTATAGCTTTTATACCACCAGGATAACCAGTATGTCTATAGTGAATTTTTCCTTTCTTTTTATTTCCTGTTAATACTATGTCTTTAGCATTGATTATAATAACATAATCGCCATTATCTAAATTGTATGCATAGTCAACTTTGTGTTTACCTTTAAGCATATAAGCTGCTCTGCTAGCAACTCTTCCCAATGACTTACCTTTAGCATCAATAATTAACCAATTTTGTTTGATATCTTTTTGTGATAAAACGTAAGTACTATTTTTTGTTTTCAATGTTTTTTTATCCATAAAATACACACCTTGATTTAACGTTTTAAAAAATTTGGTAGTTTTTAATCTAAAAATGTAACGGTGCGTAATTATAACATCAAAATAGTGTAAAGTCAAATTTTAATGCTGTATATTTTATTATTAATTATTGAAATTTGAGTATAAGTACGAATTTTTATTTTATGCTTTTTATAATGAGATAGGTATTTTTTAATCCTATTAAACTGATTATTTTACTAGCTTTTTTTATGCCTAAAATATGAACAAAATCTATAATTCCATTTGCCTTTATCAGTTTTGGTATATTTTTAATTCCGATTAGTTTTATTATGGTTTGTATTTTTTTGAAACCCACTATTTTTACTATTTTAGATATTGTTTTTATATTTTTCATAATTATACATATTATACAATAAATAAATATACTTTCTTTCTATTATTAGTATAGAATATTTATCTTAATTTTTAAATATGTTTTTAAACTTTTTTACATGTATGTATTTACAGTTAGGGTTGTTGGTATATACTGATTTTTAGTCAACTTTTTCCCGCCGCACACACTCTGCGGACTTCGTCAAAGTTGCTTATATCCTCAACAAGCTCAGATACGCTTCGCGAAAGTGCAAGGTATAAAATTAGTACTAAATCATACTAAAATTGTTTTACATGTAATATAAACTATTAATTTAAGCTAAAATATAGCCCTTTTGCTTCTTTGGGGCACCAAAAGAAGTAGGGGTTCGGGGGACTAGTACCCGAAAACAATAACAATATAAAAACTAATATTGACAAACTTAAAAATTTTCGGTATATACCAAAAATTTTTAAATTGATTAAGTGATATCTTCTTCAATTATTATTTTTGAGATTAGTTAATGCTTTAAATATTCCATAATAGTAAAAGTCATTTTATGATGGACAAAATAATTTTTGGGTAAAATACCATATTTAAAGAAGTTTAGATATAGTAATAATTAATTTTGGGGCTGTCCTAGATAACTAAAAAAGCTCCTTTTGTGCTAAATTATATATAATTTCTAATTGTTTTTCAACTT
>NZ_CALXRM010000108.1 GCF_944390845.1 uncultured Brachyspira sp. | reverse complement strand
ATTATATTGTTTCATAGGTATTCCTTTGGGTTTATTTATAGCAATTTAAATTATAAGGAATACCTTCTTTTTTTAAACTAAAAGTGTGCAATATCTATGGCTCTTAAACAACAACTTGAAAATTTAAATATTGACTTTATAAGAAAATATTATATAATAATTATATTAAAATAGTATTTAATCTGGTAAAATAACATGTTCAAGACAAGACAAGACAAGACAAGACAAGACAAGACAGAATAATATAAAATATATATTTTTATATAAAGTAAAAAAGCAATGGACTAATTATAAATTGGTCCATTGCTTTTTTTTATTTTAAATAAATTTTGGAGTATACAATATGTATAAAGATTTAAAAAAAGATATTAATATCAGCAATGAAGATAATTTATTATGTCCTATTTGCGGTTATAGTTCAAAAGAATTTCTGCCATTTGGAATTGTACCTAGGAAAAATGCCCAATGTCCTAAATGTAAATCATTAGAAAGACATAGACTTTATTATTTATATTTATTAAGAAAAATAGATGCATCTAAACAAATAAAGATATGCCATTTTGCACCAGAAAAAGCAATAAAAGACAGTTTTGATTTATTTAAAAATATAGAGTATATAAGCTGTGATATAGTGCCCGGCAGAGCTATGTCCGTTCAGGATATAACAAATACAACATTTGAAAATAATTCTTTTGATATAATATTCTGCTGTCATGTACTAGAGCATATACCAGATGATATAAAAGCTATGAAGGAATTAAAAAGAATATTAAAACCATATGGGTTTGCTATATTGCAAGTTCCATATTTTTCTCAATGGAAAGGAAAAGAACTAACAACTACTTATGAAGACTTTTCTATCACAGATCCAAAAGAAAGGGAAAAAGCATTTGGTCAAAATGATCATGTTAGAGTATACGAGAAAAATGATTATGTAAAAAGATTGACAAATGCCGGATTTAAGGTTTATGAAGATAATTTTTATTATACATTATCAGATAAAGCTGCCGTAAAATACTCTCTTAAACCTGAAATTATTTTTTATTGTACAAAAAACTAATAAATATAAAAAACAAGTTATAATTAATAAATATGGTTTATTTTTATAATATAGCTACTGCAATTTTGTACATATGTATAGCTGTATTATTTTATATAATAATTTAGTTTTGAAACAAGTCTAATCAAACAAATAAGCCAAATAATGTTCTTTATTTATGTACCCTTTTATATTCTTATAATCAATAAATATTTTTCCGTAGCTTTTTTCTTCATTATTATGAATAAATTTATAATAAAAAATAAATACTAAAACTTAAAAACTATATAAAATTCTTTAAAATGTTTATCTATAATTATAGAAATAAAAATTATATTAAAATGTTTGATTTGGTATATCAGATATTTTCCACAATCCCATCATATCTACACCTGATTTATCAGTATTTATATATTCTATTGGTTTTGGAAAATTAAATGGTGGTAGTTCTAAATTTATAAATTTAGCTTCAGAATATTTAGATTTAGTTCTGTCATTATATTTAACAGATATTGATGTATCTGTCAATAAAAATTTAGAATTTGTTCTTTTTATATTATTAATTATCATTTGAACTTCAATATTTGATAAATGTCTTGTGCAAGCTCTATTAAATATCATATCTACATCATATAAATCACCTTTTAAAAGGTCTACACAAAAAAATGAAACATTATCATGTTTAATTTTATTTTTGTTATCTTCTATAATATTTGGAACAATATCAACACCTATATATTTTTCAAAATTATTCAATAATAATTTCATCCAGTTCATATCACCACAAGGTGCATCCAAAAAAGTTTTTATATTGTATTTTTTTAATAAAATAATTAAATTATTTCTTAAAATTTCTGTAGCTTCTAATGTACTTCCAGAACCTGAAGCTGTTTCTTCTTTTATTTCTTTTGTACGTCCCCACATTTTTTTTACATATATTTCTGTAAAACGTTTTTTTCTTTCATCATCAGATATTTGATTAGAAAAATATAAAAGTTCTAATTTATTATTTAAGATATTTATTTTTTCATTTAATTTAGAGTTTTCATTTTCAAGTTTCTTTATATAGCTATTATTTTCTAATGCTACATTTAATAAAGTTTCAAAATTATTATTTTCCATTTTATGCTCCATAATTATTTAATTTTTTAAAATAAAAAAACCAACATTCACTTAGATGCTACTAAGCTGAACATTGGTTTTTATTTACTTGAATAAATATATTTTATTTTATTTTGTATTGTATTGTATTGTATTGTATTGTATTGTATTGTATTGTATTGTATTGTATTCATATAGAAAAATCCATAATACTTAAAATTTATTTTATAATAACATATCTTATTATAAATGCAATATAATTTTATTAAAATTTTGTTTATAAGTGTAAGTTTTTACATATTATTATTTTTATACAAAAATTATTATATTTATTAATAAAAATAAATAAAAGTATAATAAATTTAAATTATTTGTGCTCAATCAGCATCACAATTAAAAATATGTTGTAATTTAGATCTACTTATTATAAGAGATATAAATGTCTAATTATAATAACTAATATTAGTATTAAACCAAAAACTTATACAAATATATTTAATGATTAGAAAGTTTTATTTAATTATTAAAATTCTATACTGAAAATTTTTAAGTTTGTCAACCACGAGCTGTTACCGTAGTGATGCTTCGCAGCACCTTCCCACACGGTATTGACTACTCTTATCAAATGTCCACTATACGTGCGGATGATTACTTATTATTGTACAAATATGTGTTTTTTATATTACATTTAAAACATATTTTGTTACTATGTGTTAATATTTTATATTAATTTATAAGTTATAATTACATTCAAAAATAATCAAAAATTGACAAAATATAGTTGTTTAGGTATAAATAATTTTAAATAAAGAATCTATTTATATAATCAATAACGAATATAGCTAATACTATGAAAGGCAAAATATATGAAACATAGAATCTAGCCCATTTAGGGAATTTTACTCCCTTTCCAGTATCAGCTTCTTTTACAAAATTATCCCAGCCCCAGCCAAAATCTCTAGTACAGAATATAAGTATTATTATACCGCCTATAGGAAGGAAATTGTTGCTTACTAAAAAGTCAAGCCCGTCAGCTATAGTGCTTCCTTCTCCAAGAGGTTTTATGAATGATAAAATATTAAATCCTAATGCAGTAGGCAAACTCAATATAAATATAGTTATAGCTACTATCATAGTAGTTTTTTTACGCGGCATTTTTGTTTCGGACATAGTGAAAGCAATAATATTTTCAAATACAGCTATTATAGTTGTTAAAGCTGCCATTGATAAAAATAAGAAGAATAAAGCTCCCCAAAGTCTGCCTAAAACCATTGAATTAAATATATTTGGCAAAGTAACAAATGCTAATCCAGCACCTTCTCCAGGATTGATTCCGAAAGAAAATGTTGTAGGGAATATTACAAGTCCTGAAAGAAATGCTATTAAAGTATCTAATCCCACAACCATAATAGATTCGCCAGTTAAGGAATAATCTTTTTCTATATAGCTTCCGAATATTGTCATAGCACCGATACCTAAACTCAATGTAAAGAATGATTGACCTATAGCAGCATAAGCTACCGAGAAGAACCCTTTAAGTCCTCCGCTAAACATTTTATTTAAATCTGGTAAGAGATAAAATTTTAATCCTTCTTTCGCATTTGGTAAAGTAACAGCTCTTATTATAAGCACAAAAAGAACCAATAAAAGAAGTGTCATCATTACTTTTGTAACTTTTTCAACACCATTTTCTAATCCCATCATACATACTACAGTGGCTATTATAACAGAAACAGTCATCCATAATATCAATGTAGAAGGGGAGGCAAGAACACCATTAAAAAATTCTCCAACTTGAGCAGTATTAAGTCCTTCCAATTTTCCCATACCCATAAAATAACAGTATGATAAACACCAGCCTGCTATAGTAGTATAAAACATCATAAGAAGAACACAGCCGAATAATTGTATGTATCCTACTATATGCCATTTATAACCTTTTTTCTGTAAAGCTCTATAAGAACCAGCTAAATCCCTTTTTCCAGCCCTTCCAACTGAAAATTCCATAACAAGTATAGGAAGACCTAATATAACAAGTGATATTAAATATAAAACAACAAATGCAGCACCGCCGTATTTTCCTGTAATATATGGAAATCTCCAAACATTACCAAGACCTATGGCACAGCCTGCCGAAACTAATAAAAAACCTAATCTGCTTGAAAGTTTTTCTCTGTTATTATCATTATGCATAAGCGTAAACCTGAAATATATTTTTTATAGATTAATAAGAAAGATATTTTAGATATTAGACATTATCAAATTATTTATATAGTTAGTATATATATACATATCATTACTATTTTCTATTAAAATAAATTCAACTCTCCTATTTTCTTTAATATCTTTGTATTCACTTAATAAATCCTGAAGACCATAATTAGTTAATTTATTTAAAGTACCATTAGTTATTGATAAAAATACATTATAAGAGCGTTGATATGATAAATCCTCCATATCTCTTCTGTTATAGAGGAATAATATATCTTTTTTGCCGTATCCGTTGGTAGGCTTTTTGTTTTCATCGCTGCTCATATGACCTTCAATTATAATGCCGATTATATTTGTACTTGTAGTTACATCTCCAACATATTTAAAAGTTTTGAAATATTTTTTTAAATCAACAGTACTGTTATCATAATCAAAAAGTATTTTTTGAGGGGTTTTTAATACTTTTCCTCTTTCTGTTAATTTGTATTTATATTTTATTACTTTTGGCTTTTTATATGTTGATATAACTATTGCACCATAAGCATTTACAGCTATTAATAGAGCAATAATTAGTGCATTTATTTTTTTAAGCATTTATATATTTCCTTATTTTATATTATACAATACATAAAAAAAAATTTAAATATCTTTTTAATATTCGGTCAATACACATTGAAATTTTAATTTGATGTTTTAATAGATATATCTTTTTATATCAAAATAGTGATAAATAAAGTGAAATACAAAAAAAAATTAACTAAATTTTCACAATAAAATTGACAATAATAAAAATAACATTATACTATATAAATAAGTAATGACTTTAAATTTTATATAAATATTTTATTTTCAAGAGGAGTTTATTATGGCATCAAAAAAGATGGTTTACTTCTTTGGTAATGGTAAATCTGAAGGTGCTAAAGAAACCAAAGCACTCTTAGGTGGTAAAGGTTTAGGTTTAGCACAGATGACAGAAAGTAAAGTACCGGTTCCAGCTGGTTTTACAATTACTACAGAAGTTTGCGACTATTATTCTAAAAATAAGTCATACCCTAAAGGATTAGAAAAAGCTGTTGATGAAAACATCAAAAAATTAGAAAAAGCAATGAATATGAAATTCGGTGATGTAAATAAACCATTACTAGTTTCAGTACGTTCAGGTGCTGCTATATCTATGCCAGGTATGATGGATACTATTCTTAATTTAGGTATCAATGAAGAAGTAGTTAATGGTATAGTTGCTAAAACAGGCAATCCTAGATTTGCTTGGGACGCTTATAGAAGATTTATACAGATGTTCGGCGATGTAGCTATGGGCGTTGATCATGACAAATTTGAGGAAATTTTACAAGAAAAGAAAAATTCTATAGCTTCAAGAGTTGGTAAAATAGAAAAAGAAGTAAAAGATACTGACTTGGATGTAGAAGATTTAAAAGACGTTGTAGCTAAATATAAAGCTATGTATAAGAAAGAAAAAGGCGAGGAATTCCCAGAAGAGCCTAGAGAACAGTTATTTAATGCTATTAATGCTGTATTTAGAAGCTGGAATAACCCTAGAGCTGAAGCTTACAGAAAATTAAATGACATAAGAGGTCTTTTAGGTACTGCTGTAAACGTTCAGGCTATGGTATTCGGTAATATGGGTGATACTTCTGCTACAGGTGTATGTTTCTCTCGTAACCCTTCTACTGGAGAAAATAAATTCTATGGTGAATTCTTAATCAATGCTCAAGGTGAAGACGTTGTAGCAGGTATAAGAACTCCTCAGGAAATTACACTTGAAGGCAGCTTAGAATGGGCTAAAAATAACGGTATAAGTGAAGAAGAAAGAAAAGCTAAATATCCTTCACTTGAAGAAGTTATGCCAGCTGTATATAAACAGTTAGTAAGCTATAAAAACCAATTAGAAAAATATTACAGTGATATGCAGGATATGGAGTTCACTATACAAGAAGGTAAACTTTATATGCTTCAAACACGTAATGGTAAAAGAACAGGTGCTGCTGCAGTAAGAATCGCTGTAGAACTTGCTGAAGCAAAAATAATTTCTAAAGAAGAAGCTATAATGAGAGTTAATCCTTCTGATTTAGACCAATTATTACACCCTATGTTTGATGCTTCTGCTAAGAAAACTGCAAAAGTACTTGCTAAAGGATTAAACGCTTCTCCAGGAGCTGCTGTTGGTAAAGTAGTATTCTCTGCTGAAAAAGCTGAAGCTATGAAAGAGGCAGGAGAACAATCTATACTTGTTCGTATAGAAACTAGTCCAGAAGATATTAAAGGTATGAATGCTGCTGAAGGTATCTTAACAGCTAGAGGCGGTTCTACTTCACATGCTGCAGTTGTTGCTCGTGGTATGGGTAAATGCTGTGTTGCTGGTTGTAGTGCTTTAGAAATTGATTATGCTGCTAAAAGCATGAAAGTTGGTGAAGAAACTGTTAAAGAAGGTGATTATATTTCTATAGACGGTTCTACTGGTGAAGTAATGCTTGGTAAAGTTGCTACTAAAGAAGCAGAAATGTCAGAAGACTTCAAAAAACTTATGGAATGGGCTGATTCTATGAGAAAATTAGAAGTTCATACTAATGCTGATACTCCTCATGATGCTAGCGTTGCTAGAAGCTTTGGAGCTGAAGGTATCGGACTTTGCAGAACTGAACACATGTTCTTCAATGCTGACAGAATTAAGAGTGTAAGACAGCTTATACTTGTTGCTGAAGAAGTAAAACAATTAAAAGAAAAATTAGAGGCTGCTGAAAAAATAGGCGATAAGAAAACTATCGAAGAAATCGAGCCTTTATATAAAGAACCTAGAAAACTTTATGATGATGCTTTAAATAGCATTCTTCCTATGCAAAGAGAAGACTTTATTGGTATATTCACTGCTATGAACGGATATCCAGTAACAGTTAGACTTCTTGACCCACCTTTGCATGAATTCATTCCTCATGAAGATTCTCAATTAGAAGAACTTTCAAAAGAAATGAATGTAAGCTTTGATAAATTAAAAGCTATTAGAGATAGTTTACATGAGTTCAACCCAATGCTTGGTCACAGAGGCTGCAGACTTGGTATTACTTATCCTGAAATATATGATATGCAGGCTAGAGCTATAATTGAAGCTGCTGTTAAAGTTAAAAAAAACGGTGTAGATGTTCACCCTGAAATAATGATTCCTTTAGTTGGTACTGTAAAAGAATTAAAAATCATTAAAGACAGAATCATTAAAATAGCTGAAGAAGTATTTGAAAAAGAAGGTTCTAAAGTTGCTTATAGAGTTGGTACTATGATTGAGGTTCCTAGAGCTGCTTTAGTTGCTGACAAAATCGCTGAAGAAGCTGAATTCTTCTCATTTGGTACTAATGACTTAACTCAAATGGGCGGCGGTTTCTCAAGAGATGATGCTGGTAAGTTCTTAAAAGACTATGTTAATAAAGAAATATACGAAAGAGATCCTTTCCAATCATTAGACCAAGAAGGTATCGGTGAGCTTTTAAGAATAGGTGTTACTAAAGGTAGATCTACTAATAAAAAACTTACTGTTGGTATCTGCGGTGAGCATGGTGGAGATCCTGCTACTATTATGTTCTGTAATGATATAGGATTAGATTATGTAAGCTGCTCTCCTTATAGAGTACCTATAGCTAGACTTGCTGCTGCTCAAGGTGCTATAAGAGCTAAAGGAGCTAGCAAAAAATCTTCTGCTAAAAAGACAACAGCTAAAAAAGCATCTGCTGCTAAAAAAACAGTTGCTAAAGTAGAAACTAAATCTTCTGCTAAAAAAGCACCTACTGCTAAGAAAACAGCTGCTAAATCTACAGGCAAGAAAAAATAATAAAATATTTATATAAATGAAATAATAATAAAGGGGCTTGCAAATTATTTGTAAGTCCCTTGTTTTTGCATTAATTTTTATATACTTAAAACTTTTAATTTTGTCAATTTTATTGTTGTTCTTTTTCCCGCCGCATACGCTCTGCGGACTTCGTCAAAGTAGCTATATCCTCAACAAGCTCGGATACGCTTCGCGAAAGGCTACATTTGGGCTTTAATTAATAAATTATTTTACATGTAAGACAATTTTAGTATGATTTAGTACTAATTCTATCCTTGCACTTTTTGCAACTTTTTGCGGCGGGAAAAAGTTGACTAAAAAAATGACAAACTCTAAAATTTTTAGTATATACCTAAACAATTATATTTTGTCAAAAATAATTTTTTTAAATTTTAAATATCTGCAGGGCTT
>NZ_CALXRM010000107.1 GCF_944390845.1 uncultured Brachyspira sp. | reverse complement strand
ATGGGGCAAAGCCCCAGATATAAAAACAAAAATATAACTTTACTTTTGACAAAGTATAGTTGTTTAGGTATATACTATTTTTATTAAACAATATATAATATACTATATATTTAAATAAAGGAATAAAAAATGCAAATAATCAAATACGATAAAAAATATATTAAAGAAGCCTTAGAAATATGGAATAACATCATAGAAGATGGAATATATTTTCCTCAAATAGAAAAATTATCAAATGAAGAAGAAGCAGATAAATATTTCAATTCCCAAGATTATACAGGTATTGCAATTGATAATGATAAAGTTTATGGAGTTTATATACTTCACCCTAATAATATAGGAAGATGCGGACATATATCAAATGCATCTTATGCTGTAAGCAAAGAAGCAAGAGGAAAAGGAATTGGAGAAGCTTTAGTTAGAGATTCTATGGAACAAGGTAAAAAATTAGGTTATAAAATTCTTCAGTTCAATGCTGTTGTAATATCTAATACTTATGCCCATAAATTATATGAAAAAATTGGATTCAATAAAATAGGTGTAGTAAAAAAAGGTTATTTAAATAAAAATAATGAATATGAAGACATTGTTCTTTATTATATAGATTTATAATTATTCTTTTATTTAATAAAAAGGAAATAGTATGGATTTTAAAAAAGTAAAAATTGAAATATATATACCTGCTGAATATACTAGCAAATTAAGAGAAGCATTAAATAATATTGGTGCCTTAGGTGCTGGTAATTATGATAATGTAATGTCTGTAACTAAAATCACTGGATATTGGCGTCCACTTGAAGGAGCAAGTCCATTTGACGGAAAAGTCAATGAAATATCTGAAGCTCCAGAAGATAAAGTAGAATTTTCAACTGATATAAAAAATGTGGAAAATATTATTAAAGTTATGAAAGAAGTTCACCCTTATGAAGAACCTGTAATTAATATAATACCTTTAATCAATGATAGATTTAATATTAATTTAAATTATTAATATTTTAAATTTGTTAAACAAAAAAACAAGAGCTAATAATTTAACTCTTGTTTTTTTATTTTAAATTATAAAAAATATTTAAGCTTTTTTTATATCTGAAAGGTCTTTTACAGAATTTACTCTTTCATTAGTAATAGCCTTAGTAGGACATTTAGCTATACTTTCATTTGTAATAGAATAATCATCATAATTAACTATAGCAAGATAATTATCTACTTTCATACCGCCTTCTTTAGTGTTCTTAACACAAATACTGCATCCTATACAAGCTCTATCACAAGCTTTTTTAGCAATAGGGCCTTTATCTTTGGATTTACAATAAACATGGAACTCTTGAGAAACAGGGTGTATCTCTATAAGTTTTTGAGGGCAAGCTTTAACACAGGCACCGCAAGAAACACATTTATCTTCAACTATTATAGGAACTCCAGTATCACTTTTAACAATAGCACCAAAATCACAAGCTTTCATACAATCATAAAGTCCAACACAGCCGTAAGAACAATCTTTATTGCCGCCAGCCATAACAGCAGAAACACAAGTTTGAGCACCGTTATAAACTCTGCTTGATTTAGCTATATCTTTATGACCATGACAGAAAATATATGCTCTTGTTTTTTCTTTTTGTTCCGGAGCAACTTTACCTAAAAAATCAGCTACTTTTGCTGCAGTATTAGCACCTCCTACAGAACAGCCGTCTACAGGAGCTTTATCATCAACTAAAGCTTTAGCAAACTGAGAACAGCCAGCAAAACCGCATCCTCCGCAATTAGCACCAGGAAGCATTTCTGTTAACTGAGTAACTCTCTCATCAACTTCAACTTTGAAAATTTTAGAAGAAAATATTAATAAAACAGCCAATATCAAAGCAATTAAGCCTGAAGATATTGAAGCTACTAAAACAGATGTCATCATTTTTATTATCCTTATAAATAACTTCTAACACATTAATAATTATATTTTAATTATGCCAGAGAAACCATAGAATATAAGAGCAAGTATTCCTGCAGTAATAAAAGGCATAGCAGGACCTTTAAAAGCTTCCGGAATATCAGCAGTAGCTAAACGTTCTCTTATACTAGCCATTATAACTAAAGCTAATGTGAAACCAACACCAGCACCTAAAGCAAATACTATATTTTGTATAAAGTTATATTTGTATAAAACACCAAATAAAGCTAAACCCAATACACAGCAGTTAGTAGTAATAAGAGGAAGATAAATACCTAAAGAAAGATATAAACTTTCACTCGTTTTTCTTACAACCATTTCAACGAATTGTACTAATGCTGCTATAACTATAATGAATAATATAGTTTGTAAAAATTCGATTTTAAAAGGAACTAATATATAATATTGTATCATCCAGCTAACAGCTGCAGTTAAAACCAATACGAAAGTAACAGCAATACCCATACTAACAGCTGAATCTAATTTATTAGATACTCCTAAAAACGGACATATACCTAAGAATTTAGTTAATACAAAATTATTAACTAATACAGTAGCTACAAAAAGTAAAATTAAATTAACCATTAGCTTTTCCTCCTCTAGCATCTATAGCTCTTTTTATTGCAATCAAAGTACCTAAAGTGAAGAAAGCACCTGGAGCCATAATCATAGCAACCCAAGGAGTAGTAATTTCATTATAAGCATTCAAAGCAAAAGGCATTGCAGATTCAACAAAGCCTCTTATAGTTCCAACAATATCGAAACCTAACCAAGTACCATTACCTAATATTTCCCTAATAGAAGCAAGTAATGTTAATGCAAAAAAGAAACCTACACCGTTACCTAAAGCGTCAAAAATACTAGGTATAATACCATTCTTATTAGCAAAAGCTTCAGCTCTACCTAATATAATACAGTTTACAACTATAAGCGGTATATAAGGCCCTAAAGCTAAAGATAATGTATAAAACTTAGCTTTCATAACAATATCAGTTAAAGTTACAAAAGCAGCTATAACAACAATGTATCCCATAATTCTAACTTCATTGGCATAAATCTTTTTGATTAATGAAATTAAAGCGGAAGAACAAACTAATACAAATATAGTAGCCACAGACATACCTATTGCATTCATAACGCTGCTTGTAACCGCTAAGCTAGGACACATACCAAGAACTTGTACAAAAGTAGGGTTATTTTTCCAGACCCCTTCCATAAACACTTGAGAATTTTTCATAATAATTTAACCTTGATTTAATTAAGATTACATGGCAATATTTTAGCATAAATTGCATTTTTTTCAAGCAACTTTACAATATATTATTTTTTACTTATCTTCACTGGCCTTTAGCTTGAAAAATGACATAGCTTCTTCTAAATTTAGAGATAATTCTTCCAATTCTTTAGAAATTTCACTTACATCTTCAGCCAATTTAGTATTATTTCTTGAGCTATTCTCTATATTGCCTATATGTAAATTTATAGAATCTATACCATCTTTTTGTAATTTCAAGGCATTTGTAAAATTAGAAAGTAAAGTATAGGCTTTTTCTATTTTTTCTTTCATGCTATAAAATAATTCTTTAGATTCATTAGTAGACTTAGCCGCTTCTTCGATACGTTTCTGGCTTTCTTCTATAAGAGAAGATATGTCTTTTACTGAACCTGAAGTACTTTGGGCTAAATTTCTTATTTCACTGGCAACCACTGAAAATCCTCTGCCGTTTTCTCCAGCACGTGCGGCTTCAACTGATGCATTTAAAGCCAAAATATTAGTTTGAAAAGCAATATTCTCTATAACTTTTGTAATATCTCTTATTTTATTACTAGCCTCGCTTACAGAATCAGCATTATTTGCAGCCTCTGTAATACTAACATCAGCCATATCTATAGAATTATTTGCATCTTTCATTATATCTATAAGTTCATTAGCGTAATTTGTAGTTTCTAATACAGAGCTTCCTATATTATTAGCTACATTAGAAGTTTCTCTCATATTATCAAAATTACTTTCTGTTTCGCTATGAAGTTTACCATTTTTTAAAGATATTTCTTCTGCTCTATTTTTAGCCTCTTTAGAAATAACATTTACAACATTAACTGCCTCAATCAAAGCCTCTTTCATATTATAAAAGCTGCTCATCAATATTCCTATTTCATCTTTTCTCTTTAATTCTGATTTACTGTGTCCAATATAACCTTTTGATATATGATCAGCTTCCATTACAACAACATTTAAAGGCTTAACTATTGAAGAAGCAATACATTTACTTATCAAGCAAATTATAAATGCCATAATCACTGCTATAATAATAACTATTTTTGTAAGTTTATTTTTATCTCCATATATCTCATTTTGACTATAGCTTACTATCAAATGCCAAGGAGTATTGTTTATTGAACTAAATAAAGATATTTGAGAAACATTATTATCATCTTTATATTCTAAAATACCCTCATCATTATCTAAAACATATTGAAAGAATTCATCTTCTCTTTCACGTATAGTTTCCGGTTTTCTTTCATAAGCTGAAGTACCTATAATATTACTGTCATAAATATAAAGTTTATTTGTATCAGTATGTGCTATTATGTTTTTCTTACTGTCTATAATAGCTATGGAACCAGTATCTCCTATATGACTAGGCAATATATAATCTGATATAAATTTCATCCAATTAATAGAACTATTAAGTACTCCTACAACCTTTCCATTTTCATCTTTTATACCTTTCCATATAACACATATAGCATTAAGAGGATTTGCTGAAGAAGGCTGTATAAAATCTCTTGCAGAAAAATCATATCCGTTTTCTTTGAATCTTTTCCAATCTGATGAATCTGCCCCATAATTAATATGCAGTAATTTTCCGCCTATGGAATCAAGTATAATATTAGCATTAAAATTAACTAATGAATAATTATAAAAAACTTGTGTATCGCTACTTCTCTTGTAAATTCTTTTAAAGAATTTTCAGCAGACAATCTGTTTTCTTCTGTAGGATTGGATAAATATCTTGATAAATTACGGTCTTTAGAGTATAAATCCATAACCAGTCTCTTTTCAGCAAAATATAAATCAATCATATCTGAATATGATTTTGCTGCTACCCTCAAGCCCTTTATAGCTGTGTCTTCTATAGTCTTTGAACTTACTACTGTAATAATTAACACTATAACTAACATGCATAAAATAAAAGTAACAGAAATTATAAAAGGTATTCTAAAAGAAAGATTATTTATTTTCGTATAACAAACCATACTAAAAAAAATTTAGATATTTTAAAAAAAACTAATTATTTTTTTTACCATAACTAATATAATAGAAAAAATAAAAAAAATCAAATATTTTATGACAATTATTTCATTTTTCATACTAAAATATTAATTATAAGTATAGTATCATAACATTAAAAGAATAAACAATAAAAAATGTGTATTTTTAATCAACAATATTTTATAACAATTATTATAAATAGAAAATATAGAATTATATAAGAATAATTGTTTATTATTTATATATGGAAGAATACATAAATAATAAACAATATATAAAATTTTATAAATATACAAAATTATGAAGCAAATGATAATTCTTTAATCAAAGCACTAGGCGTATAAATAGATGAATGATAGTAGTCTGTATCATTAGCAAGCATTTCTATGTTATTAAAAAAGTCTAATATATTTCCTGAAACAATAAACGGATTTGCTGTATATGATAATTTTCCATTCTCTATTTTTATACCTTCAGCCTGTAAAGAAAAATCTCCGCTTATGGCATTAACTCCAGAATGAGTACCTGTCAAAGAATTAACTAATATTCCATTTTGAATTTGAGAAATTAGTTCATCTTGAGTATTATTTCCTTCTTCCAAAATAAAATTATGACAAGAAACACCTATTGAAGTTTTAAATCCTCTTGAAGCATGAGAAGTTGTTTTCCTACCATCTTTTCTTGCTGTATAATTATTGTATAAATAACTATTTAATACACCATTAGTAATAATGTTTAAATCTTTTGTAGATGAACCTTCACCATCAAAATATGTATTTGCTAATCCCTTATCAAATATTGGTATATCTTTTATATTTACAATATCGCTTGCTATTTTTTTATTTAATTTTCCTTGTAAAAGTGATAATTTCTTTTGAACAGACTCTGAAGAAAATAAACCTAGATAAGCACCTATAATAGTTCTCATTGCCTTACTTGTAAATACAGTTTTATATTTTCCGCTTTCTATATTTTTTGCACTTAATTTACTTATTACACTATCAGCAATATTTTTTGTAAAAGCATTAACATCAAATACTGCATCATGAGCTGAATAAATATCAAAAAAAGTTTTCGTAGCATTTGAGTCTTTAGCTATTACTTCGCCATAATATGTAATGCTGTTTTTCTTTTCTCCCTTACATACACCATTACTATTAATAATGCATTTTATAAAATCATATCTTGCAAGCCCAGCTGAAGGTACATTAATTATTCTTTTATCATAAGAATACAATTTATCTTCTATAGATAATGATATATTTTTTAATTCTTCATTTGATAGATTGACTATATCATTATTAATCATATCATAAGTTTTTTCATCATCTTCTTTTTCTATTAAAACATTATATTCTGGTTCTGCCTCAGCATAATTTAAAGAAATTTTAGCATTTTCTATAAGATTATATATAGAATCATTTGAATTAATTTTTTCTGTAAAGCTCACTCCAACTTTTCCATTCTTTATTAATCTTAAACCAACACCGCCGGACTCAGCAAAAGTGTATTTATCTAAATCTCTTTCTCTTACAGTAAACTCTTCTTCACCGCTTTCAGACATATAAACTTCAATTTCATCAATATCATTAGCTTTATCTTTTACTATATCGTATATTTCTTTTATTCTATTCATTAAGCTATTCAATTCTGACATATTATCTACCTCCAACAGTTAATTCTCTTACTTTTATAGCAGGCTGTCCAACAGTAGTAGGCACACTTCCTGAAACGCTTCCGCATATACCGTCAGCCAATTCTAAATTTGAAGATACTGCCTCAATATTCATAAGAGTTTCATCACCGCGACCTATAAGTGTAGCACCTCTAACTGGTTCTGTAATCTTTCCATTCTCTATTAAATAGCCTTCAGAAACGGCAAAATTATAATCAGTTGTAGCAGGATCTACTGAACCTCCGCCCATTTTTTTGGCATAAAGTCCGTATTCTATTCCAGAAATCAAATCTTCAAAACTAGAATTTCCTTTATCAATAAATGTATTTCTCATTCTTGATGTAGGAGGATATTTATAGCTTTCTCTCCTTGCACTTCCTGTAACTTTCTGATTCATTTTCATAGAGCCTAATTCATCAACTAAATAACTTTTTAAAATACCATTTTCTATTAATACAGTTCTTTGTGCATCATTACCTTCATCATCAATATTATAGCTTCCCCAAGCATTTTTTATAGTGCCGTCATCTATAGCAGTAACAACATCGGAAGCTATTTTTTCACCTAATTTATTACAGAAAACACTAGCATTATCTGCAACCGCTGTAGCTTCAAGAGCATGTCCGCAAGCCTCATGGAATATTACTCCTCCAAAGGCATTATCTATTACAACTGGATATTTACCGGATTTAGGATACTTTGAATCAAGCATTTTTATTGCTGAATTTGCTGTTTCTTTTGCCATATTCTCTAAATTAATATCTTTTATCACCTGATATCCGTCTAAAGCTCCTTTGGTTCTGCTTGCTGTTTGAGTATTAACTCCGTCAGATGCCATAGATAGCATAACTAATCTTATATATGTTTGTGAGTCTTCTTTTAATATTCCATTACTTGCACATACTAAAATATTTCTTTGTTTTTCCATATATCTGGCATTAACCTGTTTTATTTTATCTGATACTCCTCTTGCTGTTTTATCCAAATATGAAAGAACTTCTATTTTTTCATCAAAATTAATATCAAATGGATTTATATGCAATGGGTGATTGTCTTTTTCATGGGATTCTATAAAATTACTAGGTATATATTTTTTATCATTTACAACTGAAGCTACACTTCTTGCTAAATTTATCAAACTATCATTGCTTGTATCATTAGAATATAAATATATTGTCTTTTTATTGACTATAACTCTTAAACCAACTCCATAATTATTTCCAAGACTCATATCATCTACTTTAGAATCTAAATATCCTATAGAATTAATTTTAGTATCTTCAAAAAAAAGATCTGCATACTCTCCCCCATTTTTTAAAGCCTCTTCCAAAACTGTATGCAAAAAATTTTTATCAAAATTAAAATATTTCATTTATTCTCCTTTTTATTTATTAACTCTATTGCTTCTTTTCCTGTCATATACTCTATGTCTAATTCTATTATACATAAGGCATTATATTCATTGTTAATAGCTTTATCTCTATTTTCTTTTATGTCATTAGGATAATATTTTAAAGCTAATTTCTCTATAGCTTCTCTTTTTATATTATCATCTTCTATAATAAAGGCTCGTCCAAAAACTATAACACTTCTATAGTAAGTGGTATATTCTTCTGGTTTTATATCATCTTTTTCTATAACACAAAATGATACTTTATTATTGTTTTTTATAGCATCTAATTTATATCCGCTTTTGGCTGCATGAAAGAATATTTTATTATCATCATAAACATAACTTAAAGGAACAGCATAAGGATAATTATCATCTCCTAAAACTGCAAGAACTCCTGAAGTACATTTCTTTAATATCGATATACTATAGGAATTTGATAACAATTGTTTTTTTCTTCTCATCTCTCTAAACATAAAATATTCCAAGCTATATTATATATGAAATAAACAAAATAATCAATTGACAATCAAAGTGTTTAAGAGCCATAGATATTGCACACTTTTAGTTTAAAAAAAGAAGGTATTCCTTATAATTTAAATTACTAGA
>NZ_CALXRM010000106.1 GCF_944390845.1 uncultured Brachyspira sp. | reverse complement strand
ATACTTCAAGTAAGGGTGTTATCATACTTCAAGTAAGGGTGTTATCATACTTCAAGTAAGGGTGTTATCATACTTCATTTTGAGGGTTGAACCTATATATATGCAATTTTTTTATGTTTTGCAGACTGATATTTTCTAATATTTTTTATATTAACTAAACAGTATTATAGTTTTTACTAATCATGAAATTAGCCCGCAGGCTGTAATCTTGCCAGAGATTACAGCCCGTCTTTTAAGCCCTATTAAAATCCTTTTCGATTTTTTCAAAACTGTTTAATATTTCATTCATTCTGCCAGTTAAGTCTTTCCATTCTTCAAGCATATTTGTTTTAATGTCTTTTTTAATACAGTCTTTTTTCGTACTATTTTGAAACTTAGAAAATGGGTGATTTTCCATAGCTTCTTTTATCATTCCAGCCAAAACATAAATATATCTTGACACGGTTGTATTTATATTTTGATGGCCAAGCATTTTTGATATGACATAAATGTCAGTTCCGTTTTCTGCCATGTCAGTTGCAAAACCTCTTCTTAATGAATGACAAGTAACTTTTATATTTGTTTTTTTAGAGATGAAATGCATTATTGTGCTTATAGTATTTATGTTAAGAGGATCTCCATTTGTTTTTATAAATAGCATATTATGTATTTTCTTTCTTTGCTTTAATATAGATTTTCTTAATTTTAAATATTCAAATAGTTTCGATTTTATAGAATTAGAAAAAGAAATAATTCTTGGTTTATCCCCTTTCGTTTTATAAATAGTTATGGTATTATTAGATAGGTTTATATTTTCGATGTCTATGCAGGCAAGCTCTTTACGGCGTATGCCTGTGTTAGACATCAGCAAAAGTATAAATATATTTCTCTCATCTGCAAAACTTTCTGATTTTTCTTTTATCTTTTTTGTAATACTGATCGTTTCATCTGCTTTTATTAATAACTGATTTTTTACGATTATTTTTGGAGTTTTAAGCTCATCAAAAATATCAAAAAAAGTTTCGGTACTTATTTTTTTCAATTTCACTAAATACTTAAAGTAATTTTTTACAGCCATAACTCTGCAGTGAATGACATCTGCACTAAGATTTTTATTAACTTGATAAGCAATATAGTCTTCAATACATTTTCTATCTACTTTATTATACATAACCGTAGTATTGTATAATTGTATATTTTTAGACAGTCTATTATCATAATAAAAATATAAAAAATCATAGAAATTTTTTATAGAGTTTGAATAAGTCTGTAAAGTTGATTTTGATTTATAAAGTTTTATATATTCAAGATATTGAATGATTAAATTAGAATTATTGTTATCATATAATTTTAGATAATCTATTGTTTTCATAAAAACAGCTCCTTTTATTTTAATAAGCCCATCATTGATAGACAGGCTTTTCAAATAAAAAGTTTTTTAAACTGTTTTTAATTTTTTCTGAGCAGTAATATTATCGTCTTAACCTAATTACAATTAAATATTTTTATTATATTAAATTTTTTGTATTGGATCGCACATATTACATTTAAGTATTGTTTAATTACTCTATTTAATTATTAATGAAATTATCATTAAAAAATAATTATGACAAAAAAGTTTTTTCATAAAAAAAATTGCTGAATAGTATATATAACATTTGTAATTATGCTGCTAATTTTAATACTTTTTTAATTAATAAAACTAATTTAAAAAAATAAAACTAAAAATATAAGCTATATTGCAATGTTTTTTGAGCATTTTATAATTTTGCTATAATAAAAAATGGGCTTAGAACTCTGCAAAGTCCTAAGCCATAGAATACTTCAAAAGGAGGTGATTCCTTATGAATGGTACTGAAATATTTATCATCATAATAGCATTAACATTACTTATAAAAGAATTAAAAAATTAATGTTAATACTAACTAGCATTATTTTATACTAACATTAAATAATATTCAAGGAGTTTTTAATGTCTAAATTAAAAGAGTTTGAAGTAAAAAATAAAGAGGCAAAGATAAAAAAAGAGGCAGAGGATGTAATATCAATAAGTGTTCCTGCAGAAATAGGAAAAGAAATAAGAGAAAATGCTTTAAAGTATAATATGAAAATAAAAGAATATATGATAAATGTACATAAGTTTTATATGCAATACTTAAAAGAAAATAAAAAATAAAGAAATAGGAAAAATAATGCAATGAATGTAAGCGAATATTTAATAGCACTTCATAGAATGTATATGGAGGAACAAAACAAAAAGTAAAATTATTAAAAAATAAAAGAGTAAGGTTTTCGCGGAACCTTACTCTAAAAATCACAATATAGTAGGAGCTTATATTATGATTAATAAAAATATTATAATACTATTTTTAAAAATAGTAAAGAGTATTATTATATCATTAGTATTTTTAACTGCAGTAATAATAATATTTTTAATTGTTATAGATAATAGCAATATAGAAATAAAACTAAATATTTCAAATAAGCCAGCATTTATATATGAAATATTTTTTAATAAAAAATAACTTATTACATCAAAATATTAATAGCAATCAATGCATTTATAAAAGTATTGATCGCTATCATAAAACTATTAAATAATTAAGAATAGTATTGAAAAGGGTTATTATTTGTTCCCAGCATTTAATAGCCCTAACAAGAATATAATTTAAATAATATATTAATACTAAATAATCTTCAAGGAGTTTTTTATGAAAGAATTTAAAGAATTTGAAAAACAGGAAATAACAGAGGACAGACTCGCAGTTTACACAAGCAAAAGAATAGGAAAAGAAATAAGAGATAATGCTAAAAAATATAATATGAAAATTAGTGATTATCTAGTACAAACGCATAAGTTTTATTTAGAATATTTAAAAGAAAATAAAAAATAATATTTTAAGGAGTTTTTTATGTCTAAATTGAGAGAGCTTGAAAAGCAGGAAATAAAAGGCGACATACTTGTAGTTCATACAAGCAAAAATATGGCAAATGAAATAAGAGCCTATGCTAAAAAATATAACATGAAGCCCAGTGCTTATCTTGTAAATACTCATAATTTTTATATGAAATGCTTAAAAGAAAACAAAAAAACTGATTCTGTTTAAGTAAAAAATAGGCTTAGAACTTTGCCGAGTCCTAAGCCTTACAATCTCACATATTTTTAAGGAGTTCAATATGCAAGAAAGTATAATATTTATGCTTTTATTAATTTTGCTTATAAAAGAATTAAAAAAGTAATTTAATTAAAGCATTCAGCAAGAATATATTCTAACTGTAAATAATTTTACATTAATACTAAATAATATTCAAGGAGTTTTTAATGTCTAAATTAAAAGAGTTTGAAATACAAAGTGAAGCTAAAAGTATAAAGGGCTGTGATATGATAGCCGTACGTATACCAAAAGAAATAAGAGAAAATGCTTTAAAGTACAATATGACGCTTAAGGAATATATAATAAATGTACATAAGTTTTATTTAGCATATTTAAAAGAAAATAAAAAATAATAAATAAAGAAATAGAAAAAATAATGCAATGAATGTAGGCGAATATTTAATAGCACTTCATAGAATGTATATGGAGGAACAAAACAAAAAGTAAAAATTATTAAAAAATAAAAGAGTAAGGTTTTCGCGGAACCTTACTCTAAAAATCACAATATAGTAGGAGCTTATATTATGATTAATAAAAATATTATAATACTATTTTTAAAAATAGTAAAGAGTATTATTATATCATTAGTATTTTTAACTGCAGTAATAATAATATTTTTAATTGTTATAGATAATAGCAATATAGAAATAAAACTAAATATTTCAAATAAACCAGCATTTTAAGCCTAAAAAATATATTTTTTTTAAGGTTTACATCTTTTACAAGGTTCATATCCTTTTTTTATAGCTTCAGATAATGTTATTTTTATTTTAGATCTTCTTAATGAACTGCAATGCTCCAAATGATATTTTTCACCTGTTCTTGTAATATATACAATTTTTTCCTGAGATGAAGCTGTTATAGATATTATTAATAATAATAAAAAAAGTTTTATAATTTTGAGTTTCATAAAATATTCCTATAATTTAATTTTTATATAATTATAGAAATATAATTTCTTATATAAACAATATATAAAATGCTTTTTATAAAATCTTATCCAATATATGTTTAGATATATTCATTTCTATGATACTGGTTATTAAATTTTTATTTTTTTCAAAATCATTTATTTCTAACTCTGTTATAGTCTTTAGCATATTTTTAGCTACAATATTATCAGATTTTGATTTTAGATATTCTTTTACTTTTTGTATTTGTTCTTTATTCATGATTATTAACTCCTTGATTTTATTAAAGCCCAAGTATGAGCTGGTTTAATAGATAAAACTAATTGTTTAAAATACTCTAATCTGTCAGCTGGTATTATAACAGGCTGCATATTTATGATTCTGCCTTTATCATCTCTTTCTACATCTCCTCCTATAAAAAAACAAAAAGGAAAATATTTTGATTCTGTAGGTATAAATGCTTCAGTATCTAATGTTTTATATTTTTCAAAATATCCGCAAACAAGTTTATTCTGTCCTGCATACCAGCCGCCTCCAGCTACAACTTTTATATCTGGTATATCTGTTTGAAATGGTGTGCATCCATTTGTTAATACCCAGTCTGTAGAACTTAAATCTTTCATAAATAAATTAGGATCTGTTATAGGTATGTTTTCATAAACATGAACATTAAAACCATTACCCTGTAGTATATTTTGAAGATAATAAGCAGACTGTCCGCCTTTATCTTTCCATCTCATAGCTATAGTATTTCTTCTGATACTTTCATTTTTATTCGGTGCTATTATTCCATATTGTTCTTCCCACAATTCTAAACTTCTTGTACTATTAGGGAATAAATCTAAATATATTTTATCTATATATTTTCTAATATCATCTGGTAAAGAAGTTAAAGCTTTTATAAACTTAGTTAAGTTTTTAGTTTCTATAAAACTCCATAATCTTGATTTTGGAAATAAAAGTTTAAAAATATTAAAATACTTTTCATTATAAGACATTAAACTATCTCCTCATTAATTTTTAAACTTTTTAATTTGGCAACTTCTCCTTCTTTTAATGTATACCTTGGAGTAACAGAGTCATTCAATAAATTAATGGCTGTTGTAAAACTTCCATTACTTGCAGATAATATATCATCTATTAAAGCTGTTATATTAGTTTCATTTATCACATTTTTAGAAGGAGGCAAACTCAAACCATCTAAATAAGGTTCTCTTTCAAGATAGTAAGAAGTTAAAGATTCTTTTATTTTTAATGATATTTCTTCTATATTTTCAACTTCCATTTCTGTAATTTCTACATCAAACTCTTTTATTACAATAGGTTTTATATTTTTATAACTTTTGTCTCCGTCTGGGTCAATAATGGCTCCTATTGGCCTTCTGCTTGCAAGTCCTGTAGAAGGATCTTTATCTATATATTCTCCTACTTTTTTTAATAAAGCATCATCTGGTATTCTATCCTCATAAACAGAAGAATCAGCAAGAATATATATCATGACATTTCCGGGATCTCCTGTATAAATATATGCATTTGCTACTCCTTCAACTTCTTTGCTCCATTGTCTGTAATCACTTAAAGCACCTCCCTGAGGCTGTAATTGAAATCTATTTTTTATTTTTTCTCTATAGCTGGTTTCATTTTCTCTGTCAGTTCCAACAGATATTAAATCATTTACTGTTATAGTTCCTTCTATTGAAGATAGGGGAGATGAGATATTGAGAGTATCTCCTTTATGCATATTTCCTTTTGAGCCGCTTTCAGAACAAGTCAATTCTATAGTTTCTTCTTCAGAATTAAAAGTATAGCTTTTAGTAGTTATATATGTAAGTCCATTTAATGATGATATAAATTGAGTTCCTGAAAACATTGTAGAACCTATGCTTTTTACATTAACAATAGCAGTTATTTTGGCTTGAGTTGCTGGAGCAGGATCTCCTATTCCTATTAAACGTCCCCATTCTATAAGCGGAGTAATTTTATTTCCTAATACTGTTATTTCATCAAATGAAGCTGTTGATACAAATATTTGCAAAAATATCCAAGAACAGCTTTTATATAAAATCATAAATACACCAGCAAGAACTTTTGACAATATACTTATAAATGATTTTGGAAGTATTGGAATATTTTCTCCTATTTCTGCTTTCATTTGTTCCATAATTAAATTATATATTTCATCTACTGTTTTTTGTTCTAATGCCATATAATACTCCTATTTTACAGTTTCCCAATTTGTTTTATAATTACTCTTTGATATTAATTTATCATCTCTTAAAACTTTTAATTGTATTTCTAATTCATTGAAGTTTGGTATTGTACAATTAACTTCTATGGTATCAGCTATATTTTGTTCTATAATCCAATTCAAATCTAATAAAATGGCTTTTTCTAATAGCTGTAAATTTCTTGCATTTGCATTTTTACCTGTGATAATAGATAAAGTATTACTTTTATAATAATCTATGCTTTGTATATTATTTCCCCACCATGTGTATTTTTCATCTGAATTGCTGCTGTCATCTTTTTCATTTCCTCCAAATAAAGATAAATATATTGCTGTTTCAAATCCTGAAGTACATTCAATTAAATTATTTTTTATATTTATATCTAATCCATCATTTGTCATTGATAGCAAAACGTCTCCGTCTTTATAATTCATTTTAGACTCCTATGGTATTTGCAGTGTATCTGATTTTGAAGATGATATATTTAAAGATATATTAGTTACAGAAGGAACTGCAGGCGGTGTTGATGCTCCGCTGGGAGTACCATGTGTATGGAGATTATATTCTTTTATAAATCCGTTTAATTGCTTTTTTAATGTGTTCATTTCTCTGTCAAGTTCATTAAACTTTACAGCATAATCATTTCCTTCATTAATAACTACTTTATTATCGCTTTTTATATTAATATCTTCTTTAGTTTTTATATCTAATGTTTTTTCTCCTGTTATTGTTATAATATCTTTTGATTCTATTAATAATGCTCCTGTGTTAGTCAAATATATTTTTGTCATTACATTAGAATTAGAATCTCTTGAATATAATATTTTTTCTCCTTCTTTAGCTCCCTGAGATTCGCTTATAACACCTACAAGTACATAATTTCCAATACCGCCGGCTTCTATTAAAACACCTATATCATCTTTTATTGGTACGCTGTCTTCTCCAGCTGATGATGCTATATCAGCATTAATACTTATTCCAAAACTACGTTTAACAGTAGCTATAATTTTTTTCATAATTCCATTATTAACTTTATGGGACTGTATTTTTGATAATATGCTCATATTGTTGCTATCTTCATTTATACATTTAAAATATGTATTTAATTTCCCTTAATATTTTTAATATTTATTTTACTTATTAACATCATATTTTAACCAAGGCAGTTTATTAAATAATTCATTTGTGTTTATATCTGTTGTATAAGATTCTGGTAAAACTAAAGTCATTGTTGTTATATCTCCGCCTCTTACTGTTCTATTTAATTCAAGTTCTTTTATCAAAAAAGTAGTATGCTGCATAATAGCCGCATTTGGAGCATATACAGTAATAAAATCTCCTTTTTTATATAATTCTTTAGTTGTATTATTTTTATGTCCTTCTACAACTAAAGTATAACTAATACTATTAGCAAGCATTCTGCCATATTTTACTTTAGCAGAAGTATAAGGATCATAAGTAATTCCTTTTTTTACTTTGCATACAAATATATGAGTTCTTTTTAGCAATATATTAAAAATAGATTTATTATTTCTTAAAGGTGCTGGAAGAATATCATTTCCCATAGGATAATTTCCCATAGTGTCCTTTATATTTTTATCACTGTCTATTTCTGATAAAGCTACTATATTTGTGAAAAAACTTTGAGGATTAAAAGAAGGAGATGCATCTATAAAAGGGTATTTATCTTGTTCTATTATACAGCTTGGTAATTTGCTTATTATTTTATGAAATAATAAATCTCCATTGCTATTATTAGTTATTAAGGTTCCTTCATTTTTTATTAAATCTACTAAAAAATCAAATATTGTTTGTTCTGGTTCTATGGCTACTTTGCTGAATGGTTTAAAATCATATATATTTTCTATTACAGTTTTTATTCCATAAGGCGAACATATTTCATTTGCTATTTCTACTAATGACATATTTTCAAATTCAAATTTAGAGTTTGCTTCTATAGCAGCTATATTTACATCATTAATTATGGAAGCAGAAGCCGCAACAGTTATTTGTATTATTTTAGAACTTTCTGAAATTGAAGGTATGGAAGAAAGTAAAATACCATTTAATATTAATTTATCATCATAATAAACTTTACACTCTTTAAAACTTAAAGGAGTAAATAAATCTAAAAACGGATCATGTTTTATATTATTTTTTGATAAATAGTTTTCAAAATATGGAATAGTTAAATCTACTTTATCAAAAGAATCTATAGTTGATACAAATTTAAAATCTATTATTTGATTAATACTATATTCCATAACATCTATATTAGATTTTATGGTTACTCTTAAACCTTTATTAGATTTATTTATAGTATTATTAAATACATTTTCTATTATATTACTAAGCATTGTTAAATAATAATCTAACAAATTATCATTGCAATATAGCTTTAATTTTTGAAAATAAATTGTCAGTAAAACTATGTATCTTTAGTATACACAGCCTGCAAACGAATAGTTTTTTATATATTCAAATAAAAAATTGTGATCCTGTGTATACTTTAGTATATACAGACTACAAGTGAACAGTTTTTTATATATTCAAATAACAAACTGTAAGCCTATGTATCTTTAGTATGCACAGATCGCAAACGAATAGTTTTTTATATATTCAAATAAAAAACTGTGAGCCTGTGTATACTTTAGTATACACAGCCTACAAGCGAACAGTTTTTTATATATTCAAATAACAAACTGTAAGCCTATGTATCTTTAGTATGCACAGATCGCAAACGAATAGTTTTTTATATATTCAAATAAAAAACTGTGAGCCTGTGTATACTTTAGTATACACAGCCTACAAGCGAACAGTTTT
>NZ_CALXRM010000105.1 GCF_944390845.1 uncultured Brachyspira sp. | reverse complement strand
ATAAAGTTATTGAATATTAATTTTGTAATATAAAAATATATTAATTAACTATAGCTTCTTTGAATCTTAAATCTATTTATCATAAATAAAAATTGCTACGCTGAAAATATATTTATACTAAAGTATAAATATGCTCCGCAATTTTTATAAAGTTATTGAATATTAATTTTGTAATATAAAAATATATTAATTAACTATAGCTTCTTTGAATCTTAAATCTATTCTGTGGGTTTTATTATCTTGATACTGTACAGTTTTTAATATAGCAGCCAAGTCTACGAATTTATCTATTTTGACATATTTTTCTAATATCACTTGTGCTTGATAGCCTCTAGGATAGAGAATCAAATCATTACCATAAGCATTGATTTCAGATATTAAATTATATATTTCATTATGATCTTTTTTTAATTCAGCAATAACAGATGATAAATATTTAGCATATTCATTTTCTATTTTTTCATTGGTATTGGCATCAATAGTAAGACCAGTTATATAAGGAACATCATAATTATAAATAGCTTCATTTCTTATAACATAACCATCATCAGTTATTTGATATATTCCTCTGTTTGATTCTAATAAAAATAAAGTTTCTCTTTCTTTAACATTTACTATAAGCAAGTCAGGGAATGAAGCTTTTATATTTTCTACTTTTATTCTGATATTTTGTTCTATATCTGATTGTATATCTTTCTTTGGTATATTAAAGAGGCTTACATTATTGTATTTTGATAAATTAGCTTCTTCCATTATATCAATAGCATTTAATCTTTCTAAGCCTCTTATTTCTACCCTTAAAATTCTAGCCTTATTAACTATAAGAGCTGAAACTAATATTATAACGATTAAAACCGCAATTAGAACTATTCTTTTTATGAGGCTTTTTTGCTTATCGGTAAGCTTATTCTTTTTTAATTTCTTTCTTAATTTATTCTCTTGAAATTTCTTCATTATAATATTAGTTTTTTATAAACAGTTTAATTAACGCTGCATCCAGCATCAAAACCTTTTTCTGTAGTCATAAGAGAAAGAGTTTTTCCATTATCAGCTAGTAGAAGCATACCATGAGAAGTAACGCCTCTAAACTTTTTAGGTTTTAAATTAGCTAAATAAAGAACAGTTTTTCCAACCATTTCTTCAGGTTTATAATATTCTGCTATAGAAGATACAACCACTCTTTGCTCGCCTTCGCCTATATCTAGTACAAATTTAAGAAGCTTATCAGCATTTTCTACTTTTTCAGCAACTAATATTTTAGCTGTTAATAATTCTAATTTGTCAAAATCTTCTTTTTCTATATTAGGTTTATGTTTATCTTCTTTAGGAGGATTAACTTGTTTTTTATTTTCTTCAGTGCTTGCACCTATTTCTTTTTCTATATCGTATCTATTAAACAAAGGATCTCCTTTTTCAATTTTTATTCCAGCTTTTAAAGAACCCCATTGTTTTGCAGTATCTAAAGGAACACTGTCGCCAAGTCCTAATCTATTGAATACTTTTTTAGGAGTTTCAATAAAGAATATTTGTAAGTATGCTGTTACTATATAGTATACTTGGAAGGAAATATACATTACATTAGCAAGATGTTCCCTTTTGCTTTCATCTTTAGCTAAATTCCAAGGGGCACTTTCTTCAACATATTTATTAGTAGTTCTGATTACTTCCCAAATATGTGCTAATGCTTCATGGAATTTGAAACTATCCAAAGAAGATTCCACATTAGCATCAAGAGTAAGAACCATTTTCTTTAATTCTTTTTCTCTGTCGCCGTAAACGCTTTCTGATTCATTAGGAAGAACACCGTCAAAATATTTTCCAAGCATAGTAGTGATTCTATGCCATAAATTACCATAATCATTAGCTAAATCACTGTTAATTCTTTTTAAGAAAGCCTCTTGAGAATAATAACCGTCGGAACCAAAATTAATTTCTCTCATTAAGAAATATCTTAAAGCATCAACCCCATATTTATCAATTAATTTATTAGGATCAACAACATTTCCTCTGCTTTTACTCATCTTTTTACCATCATCAAAAAGCACCCAGCCATGACCGAATACTTTTTTAGGCAAAGGTATATCAAGCATTTTAAGCATTATAGGCCATATAATAGCATGGAAACGTACTATTTCTTTACCTACGAAATGAACATTTGCAGGCCAGTATTTTTTATATAATTCATCTTGTCTTTCTTCAGGATAGCCTAAAGCTGTAATATAATTTGATAAAGCATCAACCCAAACATATATGCTATGTTCACTGTCTACAGGACAAGGTATCCCCCATTGTAAGCCTTTTCTTGTAACTGCCAAATCTTCAAGACCTGGTAAAAGGAAGTTTTTAAGCATTTCATTTTGTCTTTCTTTAGGCTCTAAAAACTCTGGGTGTTCTTTATAATAATCTATTAACCATTGGCCATATTCTGAAAGTTTAAGATAATAACATTCTTCTTCTTTATATTCTAATTCTTTTTCACAGTCAGGACAATAGAATTTACCGTCATCTTTTTTTACTACTTGGCTTTCTGTGAAAAATGCTTCATCGCTTACACAATATAAACCTTTATAAGAACCTTTATAAATATATCCTTTATCATAAAGAATTTTAAATATCTTTTGTACTCTTCTTTCATGATAATCATCAGTAGTTCTTATATAATGACTGTAATCAATATGAAGTCTTTTCCATAACTCTTTAGTGGCATTAACAATATTATCAACATAAGCTTTTGGAGTAGTACCTGCTGCTTCTGCTTTTCTTGCTATTTTTTCACCATGCTCATCTGTACCAGTTAGGAAATAAACATCATATCCCATTATCTTTTTGTATCTTGCCATAGTGTCTGTAGCTATAGTACAGTAGCAATGACCAATATGTAAATAATCTGAAGGATAATATATTGGAGTGGTAATATAAAACTTTTTATCTGTCATTTGTATGCCTCCATATTAAGTTATGAATAAAAAATTATTTTGCTCAATTTTAAAAGCAAAACCATTATACTAAAATTAATAGTTTTTGTAAAGTTAAAAAATTTCTGATTATTACTTATAATAATATATTTCTTTTTTATGTTTATTTACAATTATTAAATCAATATTGCTTTTATATTTACAATTATCTCTATATATATATGGTTTATGTAAACTAATGATGATATTTTATTACATATATAAAAAATTATATAATAATTATTTTTGAATAATATCACCAAATATAATTTAAAACGGTTTTTAGTTAAAAGGAGTATATTCTATTTTAAATAGAGTACAAAAAGTTACGGAGCGATTATTTTTATGAAAAAGCGACATTCTATAAGATTTAAAATGCCTCTTACTATAAGTATAATAACAACAATAATTTTGATTATTACTATAGTATCACTTTCATATAGGTCGTATAGGGGAGTAAGCAAGACAACATTTTCAGGTTTTAACAGCACAATAGAAGGTTATAAATCTATGCTTGATTCTTGGCTTTCTGATAATAAAACTCTTATAAAGACTTATGCTATAACACCTGCTATTATTAATTATTTACTTAATACTTCAAACACAAACGCCAATCTACAACTAAGAAATACATTAGAAAAATTTGAATCTATTAATAGATTTTCTCTAAACATAGGGGTAACAGATACTAACGGAATTATACTTGATAATGCTAAAAATGTTTCTATAGGTGAAAATATTCAAAATACAAGACCTGGACTTTTAACTAATATAAAAAACAATAATGATGATGTTGCTTTTGATAGTAAAATAGTAAAATCAACTGCTGATAATAAATGGTCATTAGGTATAATTTCTGGAGTTAGAGATTATAATAACAATTTAATAGGTTATATTTATATGACTTTAAACTGGGAAGAACTTATATTAAAATTAAAAGAATTGAAATTAGATGAAACAGGAAGATTATTTGCTTTAGATAGTGAAGGTTCTATAGTTATAGATACTTTTGATTATATAAATGAAAATGGAGGCGGATATTATCAATTAATAAAGAAGAATAATAAACCGCAAGGCGTTATTAATTATAAATCTAAAACAGCATCAAGAACAGCAGTTTATACAACGATGAAAGAACTTCCTTGGACATTGACAATGGCTATGGATAATAGAGTTATATATAGAGAAAATATAAGAATGATAAGGATAGCTGCTATTATATGTATAATATCAATACTATTTATTAACTCATTTACAGTAGCTTATATAAAGAAGACTATGTCGCCTTTAGATAGTTTAATGAAGCAGGCACAAAGAATATCAGAAGGAAATATAGAAGTCAAAGAGATTAAGAAAGAAAGGAAAGATGAATTCGGAAGATTAGAAAACGCCTTCTTTGTAATGAGTCAGAAATTGGCCGATGTTATTAATGAAGTCAATGAATCAGCTAAAGATATAGTTATTTCTTCACAAAGTATGATGGAAAGCAGTACAGAATTATCCAGCAGAACAGAATCTCAGGCATCAAGTTTGGAGGAAACAGCAGCAAGTGTAGAGGAAATAGTATCTACTATACAGGCTTCAACAGAAAATGCTATTACTGGTAAAGATATGATGAATGAATCTATAAATTATATTGGAGATGCAGCAGATATAATTTCTCAAACTTCTTCAGATATAGAAAAGGTTTATGCATCAAGCGAAAAAATTAAAGACATAACAAAGATAATAGAAGATATAGCATTTCAAACTAATATACTTGCATTAAATGCTTCAGTAGAGGCAGCACGTGCTGGAGATCAGGGTAAAGGATTTGCAGTTGTTGCTTCAGAGGTTAGGAATTTGGCACAAACTACTCAAGCCTCAGTTAAAGATATTACTAATTTAGTGGATAATACATCAGATCAAATACATAATGCTACACAAACAGCAAGAAAATCTCAGGAATTATTTGAAATACTTCAAAGTAAGGTGAGAGATACTTCTCAATTAATGGAAAATATTTCTAGTACAGCTTTAGAACAGCAGTCAGGAGTAAATCAAATAAGTGTTGCCATTACAAGTATGGAAGGTGTAACTACACAAAATGCTTCTTTGGCAGTTAAATCTAGTGATTTGTCAAGAAACCTATTAGACAGGGCTAAAAAATTGGAGGAAAGTATTTCATTCTTCAAATTATCTGTTTAGTTATTAATAATATATACACACAAAAAGGCAATGGACATTTATTTTTTGTTCATTGCCTATTTTTATGATTATAAACTTTTTACAAATTAAAAACTCATTATTTCCTGCCAATAATTATCAAAATATCTATGCATACCAAAACCAGGGGAATAATAACTGTATATTTTATGAAAATCTTCAAATGCTTTTTTGAATGAACTATTATTTATATAGCCTTTTCTTGCCATATATAATAATGCTATAGAAGGAGATCTTGACATTCCAAAATTGCAATGTACTAATACGTCCATATCTTTTATATGTTCATCTATAAATTCCATAGATCTCTTTATCATAGGAAAGCCGTATTCAAATGAAAGGCTTGATATATCTAATAAGTTTAAATAAAGATCGTTATTACTTTCAAATACTTTTTTATCTCCTATATTGCCATGAACTCCTCTCGCAAAACAGCTTTGGCAGGCATGTACTATTGCCCCCTGAAATTCCATACAATCTCTATCATTTCCCACATAAAGATTTTCATATACTTTCTGCATTTTTATAAACTCCATTAAATAGTATGAATTTATATAAACCATTATTATATTTTTTGGTAAATTTCCCATTCAATTAAAAAATTTGAATAATGCGAAACAATTATTATATTTATAATAAGAGAGATAAATTGATTTAAGTACAGGAGGATTATTATGAAACCCAATTTAATATTAATGAGTCATGGTAATTTAGCATCTGCACTTATAGAAGCTACAAAGATGGTTCTTGGTGATTTATCTAATTATGATGCTATTGATATGAAAACTGAGGATACTTTTGTAGAAGTAGAAGAAAAATTAAAAAATCTTTTGGAACAATATAAAGACAAATATGTTATAATAATGACAGATATATATGGCGGAACACCTTTTAATATAGCAAGCAAATTCTATAGAAAGAGTGATAATATTTGTCTGATTAGCGGTATGAATTTGGATATGGTGATAGAGTATTTTTCTTCTGATTCAGATGATAACAAACTTATTGATGAACTTATAAGTGTTTCTAAGGATTCTATAACATTATATAAAAAGAATGATAATGATGTGTACCAAGATATAGACTTATAATTTTATAATCATTATTTCGATAATATTCTTAAATGATATTATTGTAGGATATTTATTTAATGTTTATAGATTATCTTAAATATGTACTAGCTGATTACAGTATAGTAGATATTGTAATGAGAATATTAGTAGCATATATTATGGGGATATTTATAGGCTGGGAGAGAGCTCAGCATGGTAAGCCTATAGGAAGCAGAACTACAAGTATAGTCTGTATGGGAGCTGCTATTTTATCATGCTATGAAGATGTATTTGCCCGTGCCATAATGCTTCAGAATCAAGAACTTATACAAATGGGAAGCGAGTTATTATACACTACACCAGATTATAACAGAATATCAGCACAAATTGTTTCAGGTATAGGTTTTCTTGGTGCAGGTATGATTATACAAAATAGAGGAAAACTTCATGGCATAACAACTGCCGCTATAGTATGGGTTACTGCATGTCTTGGTATAGTTATTGGTTCTGGACAATGGGTTATATCTACTATAGGCTGTATTTGTATATTTTTAAGTACTTCTATTTATAGATTCTTTATACCTTATTTTATAGCTAATAGAGAAAAGTCTATAGTTTATGTTGTTGAATATTCTTCAAAAGTTGATATTGAAACTGAAGTTGAAAAATTTGGTATAAGACTTCTAAAAATGCAGATATTGGGCTGGAAGAATACTTCTGATATTAATGAGATTAAGAAAGATAATATAGTATCTCCTAATATAATAAGTAAAATTAATATATTTGTTCCTAGTCTTGATTTCCATAATATAGAAATTATATTGAAAAGTTTAAATATAAAACCTATAAAAATGCTAAAACATATGAGAGATAAAGTTGATTTAAACTCTATAAAATAATATTTTTAATAATAACAATGGCAAAAATATATATAAAAAATTTAGAAATAGATAATAAATGTTTTGAAGAAAAAGAAATAACTATTTATCCATTAAATATTATTTCTACCGAATATAATTATATATATGATATTGTTTGGTATATAACGGATTTTCATTTTTTTAATTTTTACAGAATAAATGATTATGAAACTCTATTAATAAGTAAAATTATAAGCGGTATAATAGAGCATTATCAATATAGTGCATATATAGATAATGAGATGTTAATAGAATGTGTTGATTTTGTTAATGAAATTTTAGATAATAATAAAAATAATATTTTAAAAACATTATTTGCAGAGCATAGTCATTTAAATATAGAAAAGTTAAATATTAAATATGATTCTATTAATAGTATAAATATTAATTCTTCTTTTAATGATGATAGTAATATTATAGAAATTATTTTCATATATAATGAAAAAAGTTTTTCAAGCAAGGTATTTTTCAGCAGGAAAATAGATGTTTTTATTTCTGTACTTCAAAGTATTATAAAAATTCTTCTTACTAATAATTTATACAGTAATGTGTATATATCTGATTATGATTTTTATAATATAGATTTAGAAAATGCTAATAGTAAAAATTTATATACTAGGGACTTTATTTTCAAAGTTAATGAGTTGAGTATAAAAGAAGATTTTAATAATATAAAAAATAGAAATGATTTGATAGAAATATTTTTTAAATATTATAATTCTAATATGTTTATAGAAAACTTTTCTTTAGAAGAAAGTAATAAATATTTAATTGATATATTTAAAAGCAGAATAAAATCAGGCAGAAATATTTATATTACAACTGATAATATAAAAAGTTTTGAAGATATAGCAAATATTTTATAATTATATATTGATGTAAGAACCTTCTTTAGCGAAAGCCAATTGTAAATCAATTTCTTCTTTTTTAAGGAAAGCCATTAATTTATTATGTATGAGATCTATTTGAGCATCAGTTCTTTCTTGATTATGATGGTGAAGTATAACATAAGGAACATCAGCATCTAAACCAACCTGTATAGCATCATTTAAAGTAGAATGTCCCCAGCCTACATGTCCGTTATAATATTCGCTTTTTGTGTATTCGCCTTCTATAATAAGAACATTAGCACCTCTTACAAAATCTATAAGCCTAGCATGCAGCAAATCAGCATTATGATTATAATGAGAAAGTGAAGGGTGCTGAGCATGAAGACGTTTTTTATAAGGTTCATGATCTGTCAAATAAACAACTGTTTTATTTCCAGAAGTTATTTTATATGAAAGAGTGTGGCAAGGGTGATTAACCCACATACCTTCTATAGTCATATTTCCAAAAGTTATTTTCTTGCCTTCATAAAATGCTTCAAATTTCAAGTTGGCAGCAAATTGTTCAAGATTAACAGGGAAGTAATCTTTTGCAAGTATATTATTGATAGTATCATACATTTCTGTAGAAGAATCTTTAGGCCCATAAATAGTAAAACTATATTTATTTGAGAAGAATGGGGCAAAGAAAGGTATACCTATAATATGATCCCAATGGAAATGTGTTAATAGTATTATACTTTCTGTTTTATCGGATTTTAAAGCATAATAGCTGGCATTTTTAAGTCCGCTTCCAGCATCTAATATTATATAGTTGCCTTCATCATCTATTACTTGAATACAAGATGTATTACCGCCGTATTCACTAAAACTATTACCAGGAGTTGGTATAGAGCCTCTGCTTCCAAGAAATCGTACTTTCAAAATTTTGCCTTACAAATTGTTTTTATAATTATATTATAGTACATATAATAATACAATAATAAAAAAAAATCAATCTACATTTTATTATTATTTTAGTAGCATTATATAAAAATAAAAAATTGTATTTGACATTATATATATGTGTGCTATTATAAGTATATGGGTATCTTGTCAATTATAATGGGACAGTCTACAGTCTACAGTCTACAGTCTACAGTCTACAGTCTACAGTCTACAGTCTACAGTCTACAGTCTACAGTCT
>NZ_CALXRM010000104.1 GCF_944390845.1 uncultured Brachyspira sp. | reverse complement strand
TAAATTATGATACACCTATGTTATACTTTAAAAAACTAAGGAATACTTAATGCAATATGTCTGGCTCCTGTGCAAAGTTTTTTATTATTTTTTAGAATAAAATAAGCTACATATAATTATTGAGATAAACACCTGATTCCATCAGCAAATCAGTAATATTTCCTGAAGATATAGACAATGGGGTCTCTCCCCTATTATTTTTCACATTAACATCGGCACCATTATCTATTAAAAACTTTATAGTATCATAAATATTTTTATAATCTTTATTATTTTCATCTTTTACCTGATATAAAGTATCCCTTGCCACCATAACAGCATATAATAAAGCGGTATTCCCATAGTTATCATAAGCATTTGTATCACAGCCATATTTAATGAGTAATTTTACAACATCTGGATTTAAAGTACCAAAACTATCTTTATTAGAATTAAAACAAGCGTACATTAATGGTGTAGAACCATATATATCCCTAGCATTTATATCAGCCTTATTTTTTATAAGTAAATCAACAGAAGTACTGCTATGAGAATAAGCGGCATACATTAAAGCTGTTCTTTCTTCATTATCTCTCATATCTATATTTGCCCCAGCATTAATAAGTATCTTAGTATAATCTGTAAAACTTTTATGTTCTATTTCAGTACAGCAAGAATACATTAATGCTGTTTTTCCTTCATCGTTTTTGGCATTTATATTTGCACCTTTCTTTATCAAAAAAGATATAATATTTTGAGAATTCGATAAATTTACTGCCAGCATTAATGGACGCATACTAAAATGATATGTGTAATAATCATATTCTGTTTCAATCTCTAAATTTGCCCCTAATTTTAAAAGAGTATCTATAGAATTTATATTTTTACAAAGTATTGCCCAATTTAATGGGGTATAAGTATAATAAGAATCCCCATATATAGATGCAAAAGAAGATTCCCTATTCAGATAAATATTATTTAAATTTACATTATAACTGATTACTATATTCTGAATCTCTCTTGTATTATTATTTTCTATTGCATCGTATAATTCTTCTATGTAAATTTGAGGAAATAATGACAATTTTAAAATAAATAAACATAATAAAATTTTTTTCATAATATAAAGCACCTCAATTTATAAAATATAGTAATTATTTATATAGTGATAATTATTGGATATGATATTTATATTAGAAAAAAATTTTTTATATACTAATTCCTGAACTGAACTGAACTGAACTGAACTGAACTGAACTGAACTGAACTGAACTGAACTGAACTGCATATAATCTCCGCAAGTATGAATATTTATATTATTATACAAAAAAAACAAAATGTCAACAAAAATATTAAAAATGATTCTTCTATATTGATATTATATTAATTTTGTATATAATCTATCATTATGAAAAATGGAAAAGTAATATTTCCGGGTACTTTTGACCCTTTCACATTGGGACATCTCGATGTTCTTTACAGATTGGCTGATATATTTGAAAAAGTTTATATATCTGTAGCTGTTAATTTAGAAAAATCCCCTACATTTACTATAGAAGAAAGAAAAAATATGATAAAAAAAGTAGTGGGAGAAAATGACACTATAGAAATAGTATCTATATCAGGACTTGTTACAGAATATATGAGGCAGAATGATATAAAAGTACTTGCCAGAGGAATAAGAGATAGTGAAGATCTATACTATGAACTAAAAATGGCTAGAATGAATAAATTATTATATCCTGAAATGGATACTATATTTTTACATACATCTGAAAATTATGCCTATGTAAGTTCTTCTTTAATAAAAGAAATACTTAAATTTAATGGCCCTATAAATGGTTTGGTACCAGAAATATTAGTAGATGAAATAAAATCCAAATTCATGAAAAATTAATAAATAAAGATTAGAATATGAAAAATTTTTACCTAGAAAATTACGGCTGTCAAATGAATAAGGCAGATTCAAATAGTTTAATTAATTCTTTAATGCAGGAAGGTTTTATACAAACAGAAAATCATGAAAATGCTGATAATATTATAATAAATACTTGCAGTGTAAGAGCACATGCTGAGGAAAGAGTATTTTCAAGGGTGAAATTATTTAATGCAAATAGAAAGAAAAACAAAAAAAATACTAAAATAATAATAATGGGCTGTATGGCTCAAACTTCTAAAGAACATCTTGAAAAACTCGGTGTTGATAAGATATTCGATGTATATAATGAAGTAAACATAATAGATTATTTAAAAGATGAAGAAGTTTTTGTAAGAAAATTCAATGATAATTATATATTTAATAAATCTTATGTAGATGAAGACAAGCCTCATAAAGCATTCATACCTATATCGCATGGCTGTAATAATTGGTGCACTTACTGTATAGTACCTCATACAAGAGGAAAAATGGTAAGCAGAAAATCAGGCGAAATCATAGAAGAATTAAAAAGATTAATAGATGACGGAGCTAAAGAGATAACATTACTTGGACAGAATGTTAATTCTTATGGACTTGATATTGATAATGAAATCAATTTTACAGAATTATTATACAAATTAGACAAAGTTATTTATGAAAAAGCTAAAGATAAGATTTGGATAAGGTTTTTAACATCTCACCCTAAAGACTTTGATAAAAATTTAGCTGATGCTATATGGAATTTAAATAGCTTATGCAAACATATACATTTACCTTTCCAAAGCGGTTCAGATAGAATATTAAACTTAATGAATAGAAAATATACAAAAGAAGAATATATCAAAAAAGTATCATATTTAAGAGATTATGCTGATGACTTCCCTATTTCAACAGATATTATAGTTGGATATGCTGATGAAACAGAAGAAGAATATCAGGAAACATTAAACTTACTTGAAAGTATAGGTTTTGAAGAAGCATACCTATATAAATATTCAGAAAGAGAAGGCTCTATTGCTCATAAGAAAAACATACAATACGATAAAGCTGCCGGAGCAAGAAGATTAACTAATCTTGTAAATTATCAAAGAGAATTAGCTCAAAAATTATTATCAAAACAAGTTGGTAAAAAAACTTCTGTAATGGTAGATGATATAGCAAAAGATAATATGCATTATTTATGCAGAAGCAAAGAGAATAGAATAATTTTAGTAAAAAAAGAAAGAGAACTTAATATGGGTGATATATTTAATGCTGAAGTTACAGAAATTAAGAGCCATACATTAATAGGTAATTTTATATAATTATAAAAATATTATAAGGGATTATTATATGACTTATTTAGAATACAATTTTAATGAGAATAATGATAGAGAAGAAGCTAGAAAAAGTTTAGAAAATTTAGTACTTTCTATGGCTCAAAATCATTATAATAAAAATAACCTTATTATAGAAAGAGAAGAAAATAAAAAACCTTATTTCAAAAATGAAAATAATTTATACTTCAATGGTACGCATACTTCAGAATTATTTGCTGCAGTTATGAGTGATGAATATAATGTTGGAATAGATGCTGAAAAGATAAGAGAAAGAGATTTTTTATCTATTGCAAAAGAATATTTTTATGAAAGCGAATACAAATGCCTTGAAACTTCTCAAAAATTGGAAATAGATTTCTTCACTATATGGACTATAAAAGAAGCATATATAAAAATGCTTGGAAAAACTATATTTGATATAAAAAATTCTATAGAAGTTGATTTAATTGAAAGGGAAATAAGAAAAGCTGACGGTCTATTCTTTGCCTCTTTTATACTTGATGATTCATATATAGTAAGCGTATGCTGCAATAGTAAAGGAAAAGAAGATATAAATTTAGTTCTTCCTGATTTTAATTTAAATATGCTATTCGCCTACCCTACTTTACCAAATATAGATATAAAAATTTGAATTTTGAAGCTATTGACTTTTTTAATACGACACTATACACTTATATTACTTAGTGGGATTTATTATCAACTATATCTTTTACTAAGGAGTGTTTATGTTTAATAAAATATTTTTAACAGCGATATTATTTGCTTTATTATTTAGCAATACTTTATTACCTCAGGATATTTCATTTAAAGTCACAGAAATATCAGGATTAGCATTCATAGAAAAAACAGATATAAGCAGAACATTAAGAGCTTTCCGCGGAAGCGAAGTTCATAGCGATTATAGATTAAGAACAAGCAGCAATACACAAGCAGAACTTACTTTAACAAGAAGAGGCGATAAAGTAGGAACTATTATAGTACCTCAAAATACTATAATACTTATAAATTCTACATCAGAAAAAGATGATAATACAATATCCTTGTCTCTATTAGCCGGATATATGAAAGTAAACATTATGAAAGATATAGGTTCATTAATAGAAGTACATACACCAAATATGTCTTCAATAGTGAAAGGCACACAATTTGATGTTGCATTTGCTGAAAATGGTTCTAGTATAGTAGTTTTAAGAGATGGAAGTATTGATGTAGTTACAGATAATGATCAAAGAATTTTAAATCCTAAAGAAGCATATATCAATACAATAGATAATAATTCAAGAGTAATAAATCAAAATGCTGACAGTGATCCTATAGTATTTTTAAATAAAGGCGAAGAAGATTCAAGAGAAGATTATATTTACACAATAGAAAATTTAATGAAAGCTATGGAAAATATACCATATAATAATGAAAATTTTGTTTCATTAGTTAATATTGAAGAAAGCGAAAAACAATTAAAAGATATGGAATTAAAACAATATAGAATGATAGCTGCTAATGAAGGATATTATAATACAATAATAAAATTAATAAATTTACAGCCTAGTAAAAAAAATGAAATGATAGCCTATGCTAGAAAATCATTAACGATATATACAGCAAATCAAAAAGCTATAAGCAAAATGAATACTTCAGTAACAAAAACTAGAGAAAAATTTGATAGAATAAGAAGAAAATTCGATGAAAGAATGAGTGCTTCTGCTAATTAAAGTTATTATAAATCAAATATATTTTTTACATCTGAATATTTTCTAAACTTAGAAATATAGAAAATTCTGTCATATTCAGCCAAAAGTATTTTAGCCCTCTTTATGAACTCATTTTCATCATAAACAATTAAATCTATATAAATATTATATATTCCCATAGCTCCGCCAAGTACAATGCCTATTTCATTTCCGCTATATTTACTTCCTAAAACCTCTCTTTCTAATCTTTCTTGTATTTCATATCTTTCATTTAATATTTCTTTCTTAATTTCATCATTATCACCTTCAGCATCATAAGTATAATACAAAAATATTGCTCTGGCACCGCATTTTGAAATTTCAACTATATCATTAACATTTTCATTATAATAATCATTAATTGTTTCATAATATGATGAAATGCCTGCTATTATATCGTATCTAAGTATATTAATATTTTTAGGTTCAAAAGTGTATGAGAAATATTGATTTATAGGATCTGTTATTATATCTTTTCTGAAAAAAGTTAATGTCTTTTTTATATATTCTTCTAATTCTATTAGAGGAATCATATTTATCAATTTTTTATTGCTGATATCAACATACCTTATATATATTCTAGATAATCCCTCACCTATTGAATTTTCCATCATAACAAAGAATATATTATAAGCTTCTTCTGTATCCACATCATTTAAATCTTTATTATAGAATATTAAATCAAATTTATCATTTTCTTCGTCAAATTCTATTTTTATAAGAACATCCTGCATTTCTATTTTTTTATTATTTAATTGAACAGAAAAATTTATTCCGTCAGAACTAGGCAAATAAGGCAAAAAAGTCCATTTTTCCTTTAATCTATCTGGCATAGATGATAATATTCTTGGAATAAGATAAAAAAGATAATTTTTTCCGTCAATAGAAAAAGTAATTTCATAATTTCTGCCGACATTAAAAGATATATTATTTGATATTATGTTAATTCCATTTGATATAAAATTTATTATATCCTCAGATTGATTCTCAACCATACTGGAAATTAAGAATTCATTTTCTTCAAACCATTTCCAAAACAAATCAATTCTTTTTATAAAATTCAAATTATTATCTTCATCTTCAAAGCATAAAGTATATAATCTTTTAGCAGCTTCTAATATATCTTTTTTTTCATAAGCATCAATTAACTCTATAGCCTTAGAAAGATACTGTTTAGCTGTTTCTTTTTCATCTTTATAAAAATAAGCATACCCTACCCTAAAATACCATAAAGGATCATCAACACCATCTTCTCTAATATACATCAAGTTATCTAAAGCCCCATTATAATCTTTTACATTATTTAAAGCTCTGGCCAATAAAGATATTATATTATAATCCTTTTCAAAATCATCTATAGAATTAATAAGCTCTATTATATCCTGATGCCTATTTTTATTATGAAGTTTTTTAATATCATCTAGTAATTTTTTGTTCATTTATTATTACCTTGCTACACTTATATATTACAATACTTTTATAAAAAAATCTATTTAATTAATATTGTAATTATTTTTTTAATTGTTATTCGTTTTTTAACTTGACAAAATTACATTAATATAGTACTATAAGATACTCATAGTATTGTACAAATTAAAAAATATATATAAATTGGAGATAAGCTACAATGTATGCAATCGTAGAAGTAAAAGGTAAACAATACAAGGTTGAAAAAGGCCAAGATATCTTAGTAGAATATCTAGGCGAAGAAGCTACAGAAGCTCCTGAAATTAAAACACTTCTTCTTAAAAAAGATGATGAAAGCGTTTTAGTTGGGACACCTTATGTTGAAGGCGTAAAAGTAAGTTCTAAAATAGTAGAAATGATGAAAGGTGACAAAGTTGTAATCGGAAAACACAAAAGAAGAAAAGATTACAGAAGAAAAACTGGTCACAGACATAAATACCATAAGATTACTATTGAAGATATATCTCTTTAATGTCATCTATTGTTAATGTAATTTATAATAGCGAATCTATTATAGAAAATTTAACAATACAAGGACATGCCGGAATAAAAAAATCTGGTGAAGGCTATGAAGTTTGTATAGCATTAAGTACTTTATCACAGGCTTTATATAGAGCTTCATTGGTTATTCTTGGAAAGAGATTTTTAAAATATAAAATAGATGATGGCCTTTTAAGTTTAGAATTAATTAATTTTGATAAACTTGAAAGTGATAAAAAAGAAGAATATAAAATAGTTAGTAATGGATATTTGATAGGTATAAAATCTTTAATTAAAGAGTATCCTGATTTTATAAAATATAAAGAGGAGTATAAAAATGGCACATAAAAAAGGTGGTGGAAGTTCAAAAAATGGACGTGACAGTCAATCTAAACGCTTAGGTGTTAAGGTTTACGGAGGTCAAAAAGTTATATCCGGCAACATCATAGTTAGACAACGTGGTACTCAGTTCCATGCTGGAAGAAATGTTGATATAGGTCGTGATCATACTATATTTGCTACTGCTTCTGGTTATGTTAAGTTCCATACTAACAAATTCGGAAAGAAAACTATTTCAGTTGTTGCTGAATAATAAAAAGCAATTTTTATATAAAAAAAATATCTCAGCTATTTTTTAGTTGGGATATTTTTTTAAACTTAATTTTCAACTAAAAATATTTGAATTTTTTGTTTAATAGTATATTATCTAATATAAAATCAAAATAATTTATAGGTGTTTTTTATGGACAATATTACAAATAATAAGGAAGAACAAATACAATTATTATCATGTGCTTTAGAAGGCGGATGCTCTGCTAAAATTCCGCCGGATTTACTCGAAAAAACTTTAGCACCATTAATGCAAACTAAAGTAGACTCTAACCTACTCTCTGATGTTGATATAGGAGATGATGCAGGAGTATACAAAATTTCAGATGATAATACTTTAATATTCACTGTAGACTATTTTCCGCCTGTTATAGCTGACCCTTATGGATTCGGTCAAATTGCCGCTTGTAACTCCATAAGTGACGTTTATGCTATGGGAGGAGAACCTAAATTAGCTTTAAATATAACTATGTTTCCTAAAGATGATTCATTAAATATTTTAGCAAACATATTAAAAGGCGGACAAGATAAAGCAACTGAAGCAGGAGTATTGGTTGTTGGAGGTCATACTATAACAGATACTACTGTTAAATACGGAATGGCTGTTATTGGTTTTGCTAATCCTAACAAAATCACAACAAATTCAGCAGCAAAAGACGGTGATATTATAATACTAACTAAACCTCTTGGTACTGGAAGCTGTTTAGCTGCTATGAGGCAGGGACTTGTAAAAGATCAAGATATAGAAGATGTATTTAATTCTATGAAAACTTTAAATAAAAAAGCATGTGCTATTATGAATAAATATGATGTAAAATGTGCCACAGATATAACAGGATTCGGATTAATAGGTCATGCATACAAAATGGCTTTAGCAAGCAATGTAACTATAGAAATTGAATCTTCAGCTTTACCAATGTTTAATAAAAGTTATGAAGTACTTGATATGGGCTGTATACCTGGTGCAGCATTTACAAATATGCGTTATGTTGGTGAAAATATATTAGTAGATGATAATGTTGATTATAATTTAAAAATGTTATCTTTCGATCCTCAAACTGCAGGCGGTTTATTTATATGTGCCAACAAAGATAATGCTGAAAATATATTAGCTGACTTATGGAGAGAAGGTATTGACTGTGCCTCAATCGTAGGAAAAGTACATAAAAAAGAAAAAGAATATATACATTTAGTAAAATAAACAATTATTTCATAATAAATAATAAAAGCTAGCACAATCATTTTGTGTTAGCTTTTTTATTATACCTAGTTAAAAATTTCTAGTATATACCTAAACAACTATATTTTGTCAATTTTTACTTTTTTGTAAATGTAATTTTTGTTTATTAATAGTATAAAATATTATTAAGTTTTGTTTGAAATGTGAAGTAAAAACAAGATTTGTGTCAAAAATGCAGTCTTTCGCGAAGCGTATCCGAGCTTGTCGAGGATATAGGTTCTTTGTGTCAATACCACAGGCACTCCTTTCAGTCGCAAAAGAACTGGGGGTGTGGGGGCTAGTCCCCACAAATAACCTAAATTTAAAATTGTATTTTTTGACAAACTCTAAAATTTTTAAGTTTGTCATTTTTTTATTCAACTTTTTCCCGCCGCAAAAAGTTGCAAAAAGTGCAAGGTATAAAAT
>NZ_CALXRM010000103.1 GCF_944390845.1 uncultured Brachyspira sp. | reverse complement strand
TTTGCAACTTTTTGCGGCGGGAAAAAGTTGAATAAAAAAATGACAAACTTAAAAATTTTCAGTATATACCTAAACAAATATATTTTATCATAAAAAATTTTATATTTGTTAAACCTTTTTTACTACATAAAAACTTTATATTTCAATGCAAATAATATAGACTAGACTTTAATTATAAAGCCTAGTCTATATTAATAAAAATTACTAATTATTATTTTGCATTAATAGCATCTATTATTTCAGCACATTTCATGTACATTCTAGGAATATGGAAAGGTCCTTTATACATATTACCTTTCAAATCAGTAGATATTGTACCATCTCTATGAAGATATCCGAACCATTCGCCATATTCTGTATCTATGAATTTTTTAGTATACTCTTTTACCATATCATGTTTTTCTAAATATTTATCATCTTTAGTGAAATAGTAGCAGTATAAAGCAGCAATAGCAGCTTCAGTTTGAGGCCACCAGAATTTCATATCATGGTGATATTCGCTTTTAGCTTTTCCAAGTACGTCCATATATTGAATGATTCCGCCGTACTCTTTGTCCCAGCCCCATTCCCACATCCAGTCAAATATTTTAAGACCTAGGGCTTTTAATTTCTCATCATGTCCTCTTTCTATAGATTCTCTTAAAATAAACCAAGATGATTCTATAGCATGACCTGGGTTTAATAATCTTCCTTCAAAGTGATCCTGTAAAGTACCATCTGGATTGCATTGTTCTAATACTGCTTTTTTATCTTCATATAAAAATAACTGTATATTAGAAAGAAGATTATCAATATATTTGTTGTAATAATCTTTATTTTCCGGATCAGCTTTTCTTAATTCCTGAACTGTAGCAAGCATTATCATAGGAGGTCCGAAAGCTATAGTAGGTCTGTTGCCTGCATCAAATTTAGGTATGAGAAGACCTTCTTTCTGATATCTGTCTATATTATCAAGTATTTCTCTAGCTTTTTTAACATAGCTTTTATCTCCGCTAGCTCTTGAATATGCTGCCATAGCAACTAAACAAAATGTTTCTGAGAAGTAATATCTTAATCTTTTGATGATAGGCTTTCCGTCTTCAGTAACTCTGAAATACATTCTTCCATCGCCTGCTTTATCAAAACAGTAATTTTCTAAAAAGTCTATTCCCAATTTAGCTGCTTCTAAATACTCTGGCTTTTTCTCAAAATCAGCATAAAGTGTTGATAATACCCAAGCAAATCTTCCTTGAAACCATACAGACTTATCTGTTTCTATAAGGTTTCCCTTTCTGTCTAATGCAGTATAATATCCGCCATGTTTCTTATCAAGTCCATTTTTTAACCAAAATGGTATGACATTATCTTTTAACATGTGAAGATACTCATTTTTTACTTCGTTTAAATTACTCATAAAAAATCCTTTATATAGATTTTATTTAACATAATGTAACAATATTAACAGATTGACATTATAAAGCAACAAAAAAAATAATTTTATTGTTGTTTTTTGTATATATAATATTTAAAATTTAACAAATATTATTATTGAAGTATTTTATTGACTATTGATATATATATTATATAATTCAGAAATTGGGGGTGTAATAAATGAAAGATGATAAAAACAAAGAAGATTATGTTGAAATACCTGAAGAAGATATAGAAATACTTGGTGAAGACGGAGTATACAGAAAGTACGAAGTATATAAAAATTATCAAAAAAGAAATGAAAGAAAATTTCATTATTGGATTCCATTTATTTTGGCTTTAATATATACAATTTCTCCTATAGACTTAGTTCCTGACAGAATACCTATAGGAAGATTAGATGATATTATGCTTCTTGCTTTGACATTTTATTATGGAATCAAAAAAGCAAATTTTTCATATAACCCTATCATAAATGTCATAATTAGAAATATTATATTATCAATAACTATTACCGGATTTGTTATGATGATTATAATATATATACTTGCTACATTATTTTAAGGAGTCTTTATGGATAGAATATCATCAAGTAAAATAACTCAATTGGAAGATGATGAAGTATTCGTTTTTGGAAGCAATACTCAAGGGGTTCATGGAGGAGGTGCTGCCAGAACTGCTATGAATTGGGGTGCTATTTATGGTCAGGCTTATGGGCTTCAAGGTAAAACTTTTGCTATACCTACTGTTGATTATACTAAAAGCGGAAAAATGGCTGTATCTGAAATAAAAAAATATGTTGATAAGTTTTTAGATTTTGCTTTAAATCATAAAGATAAAAAATTTCTAGTTACTGAAATAGGATGCGGTATTGCTGGATTCAAAATAGAAGAAATGGCTGAACTCTTTAGAGAAGCTCTTAAAGATAAATATGATAATGTTTACTTGCCTCAAAGATTTGTTGACTATCTAAAAAATCATCAGTAATTTATTTTTAAAGAAAAATAAAACTTGGGCGGGAATACTTTTACAGTTTTAGCTTTAAAGAATAAAAAAATTAAAATTTCTAATTAAAATAAAAAACATTAAAGGGCGGGGTATGTAAATAAAGTTTTAAAGCTTAATTACATCTGCCCACCCTATATCTTTAAAATTTTTTCATGTCATTGTTACTTTATTTTCTTTTTAATTTTCAACTCTTATTTTAACACCCACCCAAGTTATTTTTAACTTTGTTGTTCTTAACACCGCACGCTTAATAAAATGAACTATAAAAAACAATTATTAATTATTATTTAAATTATATATAAGGTTTAGTTTACCGTGCGTTAAAATAACTATATAATTAATTTTAATAATTGATTTTTGTATCATTAAATGTTATTCTACTAGGCATTAAAAATTTAATTAAAAAATTATAAACTATGATTAATGATTCAAATAATAATATTAAATTAGGCTCTTTATTCATTACATTTTCTGCTTTATCATTCAGCATTATGGAAATAGCAGTAAAAATATCAGGAGCTAATATACCAGTTATTGAACAAGTATTTGCAAGAAATTTTGTAACTTTATTTATTAGTGCTTTTGTAATGTTTAGAGATAAAGAAAAATTATTTCCAAATAAGAAAAATATTGTATCTATAGTTTGCAGATCAGTTTCCGGATATTTGGGAATAATAGCTTATTTTTATGCTACTAATAATATGGTATTGGCTGATGCTTCTGTTCTTCAAAAGACTTCACCTTTCTGGTCTAGTTTATTTGCATTTATTCTCATTAAAGAAAAAATAATAAAGGTTCAATGGTTAGGTATGATAATAGCAGCTATTGGATCTATATTTATAATAAAACCTTCTATGAACTCAAATATATTTCCTTCATTGGTAGCATTATCAGCTGCAATGTTTGCTGGTATTTCCTATGCTATAATAGGTTCTCTAAAAGGAAAAGAAAGTAATGCTTTGATAATATTTTATTTTTCATTGTTTTCATGTTTATTCTCACTTTTCTTTATAAAAAGTTTTGTTATACCTAATATATTTGAAATTATTATGCTTTTAATTATAGGTATATTTGCTGGATTCGGACAATTCTTTTTAACTGTAGCATACAAGAAAGCTCCTGTATCTGCTGTAAGTATTTATAATTATACAGGTGTAATATTTTCTTATTTATTCAGTTTATTTTTATTCAATGAAAAAGTAGATATATATTCCATAATTGGTATGGTTATTATTATATTTGCTGCCTTGTTAGTATATTTTTATAAGAATAAAATAACTGCAAAAAATATTTAAAATATTATTTCCAGTTTTTATTTGCTAATTTATCTAAATTAACTTTTTTATACTTTTCTCTTAAAGTAATAGAAGGTATCCACCAAGCAATATCAAATACTTTTTTCTTTATGGATTCTATTTTTTCTAAATAAATATTATAATCATCATAAGTTTTCATCACATAAACAGAATAAGCTATAAAAGCATGTTTATTTCTGTCTATTTCAACATCAAGTTCCTTCATTAAATCATGACACTTTTTATAGAATTCATTTTTATTGTCTGCTTTGTAATTATTAAATGTATGCATTAAAGAAATAAAATTATAATAATTACATGATACTAATAAATCTTTTTTATTTTCTTTGTAATAGTTATAAACATTTTTAAAAACTTCCAGTATAGCAACAGGAATTTTTACAGTATGAGAAACATTACCTGCCAAAGATGCAGCTCTTTGTAAATAATAATATTTAGCATTATTGTTATAAAACATTTTTGGATTATTAGCTAAAATTCTATAAAACATATCAACATCTTCAGCTAACCTTACTTGACTGTATAATAATTTTTTTTCTTTTAAAAATTCTTTTTTATATAATTTATTCCAAGCAACAACTAAAGGATACTCTGGAGTATTTTCTTTTTCAAAAGTATCAACATTAAAATTACTTTCACCTTCAAAGCAATTATCCCTAAAATCTTTTTTCCATTTTTCTAATCTATTATGATAATAAGGTTTTATATATCCTTTATTTTCATTAACTGTATATATGTTATTAGTAAAAACTATATCTGCATTATTTTTTATTGCTGTATTATATAAATGCTCTATATAGTCATAAGAAATAAAATCATCAGAATCTATGAACACCACATAATCTGCATTACTTTCATTCAAACCGCTGTTTCTTGCAAATCCTAAACCTTGATTTTCTTTATGATTTATTAATTTTATTCTGCTGTCTTTTTTAATATACTCTTTAATGATATTCTCACAATTATCAGCAGAACAATCATTAACACAAATTATTTCTATATCCTTTAATGTTTGATTGATAACACTATCTAAACATTTTGGTAAATATTTTTCTACATTATAAATTGGCAACACTACAGAAACTTTTATCATATATTATTCCTAATCAAATATTATTTTCCCAAACTATTCTATACTCTTCTTCTTTATTATATTGAGAATAATCAGGATCTGTTATAGTAAATTTTAATTTAATAGAGTTATAATTAAATACTATACTTACAGTAAAACTATGTTCTACCCCATTTGAATTTGTGAATGTTTGTGTTCTTGAAAATGAAGTTTCTTCAGAATACGGATTAGCTATATCAATATAAGCATCTGGAAAATAACTCCATAATATTTGCTTATCAGTTATAGTGATATTTGCTGATTTATCTTTACTATAATATATTCCTATACGTTCATTCATCTTTATATTTGTACTGTCAGTAAGTTTTTTAAAATTAACTTCTTTGTTTTGTGAATATCTTAATTTGCCGCCAAAAAAATCTATAAAATAAGTATCAGGTGCTACACCATTAATAGTTTCTTTTATATCGAAAGAAAAAGTTTTATTTGTGCTTTCAGGATCTCCTAAATAATAACTGCCTATATTGTTTGCTATATTATTTTTCTTTCCTATAAAATTTATATAACCTGAATCAAATACTACAAAATCAAGAGTAATATCTTCTGTAAAATTAACATCAAGCGAATATCTGCCTGCTCTGTTTTTTAATTTCAGATTACCATTGCTTGATGAAGTTGGTACATTTGAACATGATAGTATAACGAAGAATATAAAAAAGAATGGTATAAAAGTTTTAATGTATTTCATAAATAAACTCATTGATAATTTTTAGTAAAAATATATGATATTATACAAAAAATATCATGTTTGTAAACCATTTATTTATTACTTAATTATAAATTAGTATTATTTTGAAGTAATTTATAAAACCAAGTATTTTCAGAATTATTTAAAGGAAGTGTATATTTTTCTCCGTCATTATCTGTAAATACTATTTTTTTATTATTATAATTAATACTCATTTTATAATCTTTTAAATCTAAATTTTTAGCACTATTAGTATCGTTAATATCAGGTATATATACTCCTTCCTTTAGATTAGTTACTATTTGATTGCCGTATTTATTATTAATGGTACCTGATATATAAGTGAGTTTATTAAAGCTGTTTGTATCCTCACGCTTTACTAAAATAAATTCTAATGTTTCATTTGTCAAACGATTTCCTTTAGAATCTTCATCAAACACCAATATGCTTACCTTATCACTTACATACATATTGCAGCTGATTAATATCATTATAAAAAATAAACATAGATAAAATACTTTTCTCATAAACTTACCTCCAATATATTACATATCATACTTATATAATAATATCTTTCATATTTTTGTAAAATGATTATATACAAAAATTATTGACTAGAATGTCTTTTTTATTATATTTATTAACAAATTATAGAATAAGGAGAAATTATGAAATTAGGAGAAGCCTTATTAAAAAGAGATGAATATATCAAAAGGGAAGATAATCTAAAAAAAAGATTAAAGAGCAATGTGGTATTAAAAGATGATAATGAGAATAATGAGAACCCTAATGATTTAATAAAAGAGTATATAGAAGTTAATAATGAACTTTCAGACTTAATAATAAAAATAAGCAATAAAGAACATAATACAAAACTTACTATAGGAATAACAATAGCTGATGCAATAAATATTAGAGATAAACTATATAGAGAAATGGAAATTTATAAAACAGTTTTAAAAGAGCTTAACAGTAAAGATTATAGAAATGCTAAAAATGAAGTTAAGATGAAAGTACTTGTAAATGTGAAAGACATACAAACAGAAGTAGATAAACTAACCAAAGCTTATAATGATATAGATGTTATGATACAATCCACCAATTGGAATGTAGATTTAGAGTAATATTTTAACGCACGGTTTACAATACTTTATTTATAATGTAAATTTGAATTCATATTAAGTTTTACTTTTTAATCAGCTTATCGTGCGGTAAATACGTTTTAAATTTAAAAAAATCTTGGGTGGGTTGTTATAATAAGAGTATAAATTTAAAAAGAATAATAGCTAAAAATCTCATAATAATACTCAAAAGATAAAGGGTGGGCAAATGTAATTTAAGCTTTAAAACTTTTATTACATTCCCCGCCCTTTATTCTTTAATAACTAACTTTTGAATTTTAATATTAACTATCTTTATAACCTATTCAGAAATTTCAGCACCCGCCCAAGTGGTATTTGAATTTATAATTTTATTAACAGTTTTATTAAAAAATATGATATAATGATTTGAAATAATTGTTATCAAAGGAAAAATAATGTCATACTCAAAACTCGTAGTAAAAAATTTTGGAAAGATTAAAGAAGCAGAAATAGAACTTTCCGATTTAGTTTTATTTATAGGCGATAATAATAGTGGTAAAAGCTATTTAATGACATTAATATATGGATTTGCAAATTATTCAGAAGAAATTGTAAATATTTTATTTCAAGATAAAGATTTTTTATTTAGTTTGCAAGAATATAAAGATATAGAAAATATTATAAATAAGCATTTAGAATATAATAAAGAAAATTATTCTCAAATAATGAAATCGCATAATAATTATTTTATTAATGCTGCTAAAAATCGAAATATATTTTGTTCTGAACAGACATTAGATGAAACATTTTTTTTATCATTGGAAGAATTAAAATTATTTAATGATTTATTTAATTTACTTCTTAATAAATATAGAGAAAAAATATTACAGTTTATATTTAACGATATTAATAATTTCATTAATTTGGATTATATAAATTTAAATATATATAATCCCGATTTTAAAGTATTATTAGAACATAATAGAAAAATAAGTATTTTATATAAAAATCATATGAATGATTATTCAATATCTGGTAATATTCCCAATTTTAGTACATTAGATATTATAATGATTATTTTTTCTAGTATAACAAAATATATATTTAATATTTATTATAACAAAAAAATATTTTTACCAACATCAAGAACGGGATTTTTCTTATCTTATAAAGAATTAGCTAAGCAATCTGTAACTTCTGCATTTAACATTGAAAATCAAAAAATTAAAACTTTATTCCAAAAGCCTATTAGTAATTTTATAAATAATTTAATTGATTTGTCAAAAGAATATAGTATAAACGAAGAATATACAGATATAATAGAAATATTTCATAATATGATTCAGGGAAGTATTGAAGTTAATCCTGAAACAGGAGGTTATTATTATAACCCTGATAATACAGATTTAAAAATTCCAATGTATTTAAACTCGGCAGTAATTACAGAAACAGCACCATTATATTTATTTTTAAAATATGGTAAAGATATTGGAGCTCTTTTTATTGAAGAACCTGAAATGTCATTGCATCTTAAACTTCAAAAACAAATGGCTAGAATAATTATTAATTTAGTAAATAAAAATATAAATCTTATAATATCAACTCATAGTGATACAATCTTAGAACATATAAACAATATGATAAAACTTAACTCTATAAATGATAAAGATAAAAAAAATAATTTATTAAAAAAATATTCTTATACTGAAAATGATATTATAGATATTGAAAAGATAAGAATATATCAATTTAATATAGATAAATATAATACAACAAATATAATACCATTAGAAGGAAATAAGAAAACTGGTTTTTATATAGAAACTTTTCATGATTATATCAACGAAGCTTCAAATGAATATGATGAAATTACTGAGAATATTTAAAAAAGGTATTTAGTTGTTATGGAAAATTTTGAAAAACTTTATGATATTATAGATAATAATATGTGCAAATTTGTTTCATTAAATAAAGATGATATTTTTAATATTAGAGACAAAAATTCTGAAATGGAAATAAATATAAAACTAACATCTAAATCTATATGTTCAAAAGATATAGAAGGGGAAAGAAAATTTAACCATTTAAAAATAAAAAAATGTGCTGATGCAATTATTCTAAGAGCAAATCAAAATAATAATTTAGATTTGCATATAATAGAATTAAAAAAAGATATACATGATGATAAATTAAAAAAATTGTCATATCAATATTTTGGTGCTTATTTAAGAATAATATCTGTTTTATTAAATCAATTAAAAATAGAAAATATTTATTTATATTTAATATATGATAAACTATTAAAAACAAAAAACATTGATAGCACAAATCAAAAGAAAAATATAATATATGATAGAGATTTATTTTATCAGTGTAAAATACATAATTCTTTTCATTATCTTAATATATCATTTTTTGATTTAAAAACATTAAATATTACAAAATATAATCTACAAGATAATACAGATATAATTATTTAAATTTATAACGTTTACATTTATGCACAGGAGCCAGACATATTGCATTAAGTATTCCTTAGTTTTTTAAAGTATAACATAGGTGTATCATAATTT
>NZ_CALXRM010000102.1 GCF_944390845.1 uncultured Brachyspira sp. | reverse complement strand
CTAAATTTAAGTCGAAATGCAGCCTTTCGCAAAGCGTATCCGAGCCTGTCGAGGATATAGGTTCTTTGTGGCAATACCACAGGCACTCCCTGCGGTCGCAAAAGAAGTGGGGTATTGCGTAAGCACGCAGATCTGCACTCTGTGTGCTTCGCAGTGGGCAAAGCCCCAAATATAAAACCAAAACATAAATTTATTTTTGACAAAGTATATTTGTTTAGGTATATACTAAAAATTTTTAACTTTGTCAATTTTTTGTTGTTCTTTTTCCCGCCGCACGCCACAGGCGGACAGCGTCAAAGAACCAAAAAGTGCAAATATAAAATTAGTATTAAATCATACTAATTATGTTTTACATGTAAGATAAATTACTAAATTTAAGTCGAAATGCAGCCTTTCGCAAAGCGTATCCGAGCCTGTCGAGGATATAGCTTCTTTGTGGCAATACCACAGGCACTCCCTGCGGTCGCAAAAGAAGTGGGGGTTTGGGGCAAAGCCCCAAATATAAAACCAAAACATAAATTTATTTTTGACAAAGTATATTTGTTTAGGTATATACTAAAAATTTTTAACTTTGTCAATTTTTTGTTGTTCTTTTTCCCGCCGCACGCCACAGGCGGACAGCGTCAAAGAACCAAAAAGTGCAAGTATAAAATTAATATTAAATCATACTAATTATGTTTTACATGTAAGATAAATTACTAAATTTAAGTCGAAATGCAGCCTTTCGCAAAGCGTATCCGAGCCTGTCGAGGATATAGGTTCTTTGTGGCAATACTTACAGTACTTCCTTCGGTCGCAAAAGAAGTGGGGTTTGGGCAAAGCCCCAAATATAAAACCAAAACATAAATTTATTTTTGACAAAGTATATTTGTTTAGGTATATACTAATTAAAATACATATTCTAAATTTTTATAAAAAAAATCATAAAAAATTATACTTTATATATTATCTCTTTATATTATTAACAATGAAATTAAGTAAAAATACTCGGCATCAAATATTATAGCCGAAGTTTAAAAAATTAAATAAGGAAGTTCAACATGAACAAAAAATTTTTTTCTATTTTAGTAATTATAATAACTTTATCATTACTAGTTGTAAGCTGCAGCAAAACTCCTACAGAGCCAACAACAGATCAATCAACACCTACAGAACCAACTACTCCAGAAGAACCTACAGACCCTAAAAAACTTGATTTATATGTATCCGGAGCAGGCGAAAAAAATGATCCTATAGATATTCAGATTAGAGTTTACGGCGATTATAAACTAATGCACAGTCATACCAGTATAAATTCTATTGGGCTTGCTGGAAAACATAAAGATTTAGACGGACTAATATTTAAAGTTACAAAAATTGAAGATGATACTACCGTTGCAGGACATAAGCCCTCACCTGAAGCTATAAGTAAAATAGAAGATCATACAAAAATTGAAGTTGATGAAAATAAAAACATAGTATTCCATGAAGGTCTTTTAGTAGATGGTATTTTTTACTATTTTGAGCCTGTATTCTCTTATGGAGTTAATATGCTAGGTTCAAAATTAACAATAGAAGTATCTAAGGAAGGCTACAACCCTACAGTTTTAACAGTATATGTACTATCTGACATAAGGTATTTTTAAAAAATTGAACGCCTATAATGCATAAATTATAGCCTGTATTTGTATTAATCAAATACAGGCTTTTTATTTATTTTTTCATCATAATATTAATTATAAAATTCAAACAAATCTAATTTATTTATTATTATATTTTCTATGAAGATAAAGCAAATTACTCAAAAGCATAGCAACTGTAACACTTCCTACCCCATTAGGTACTGGAGTAATTGCCGATGCCAGCTTTGAAGCTTCTTCAAAATTAACATCGCCTTTTAATGAACCATCTTCAAGTACATTTATACCTATATCAATAACAACTGCATTCTCTTTTATATAATCGCCTGTGATAAATTCAGCCTTACCTATAGATACGCATAATATATCAGCATTCTTACAAATCTCTTTTAAATTCTTTGTTTTTGAATGTGCTATTGTAACTGTTGCAGATCTTTGTAAAAGAAGATGTGCTAAAGGCTTGCCTACTATTTCACTTCTTCCTATTACAACTGCATTTGCTCCTTCTATTTGAACTCCTGATTTCTCTATTAAAGCAATAGCACTTTTAGCAGTACATGGAGCTAAATCGCTTTCACCCATAAATATTCTTCCCAAATTAATATGAGATATAGCATCAACATCTTTCTCTACAGATATAGTTTCATATACTCTCTTTTTGCTTATATGTTTTGGCAAAGGCATTTGTATCATTATACCGCTTATTTCTTTTTCTTTGTTCAAATATTCTATTAAAGTAATAAAATCATCTTCTGTCGTATTTGCAGAAAGATTATGAAGCTCCCCAATCATTCCAACACTTTCAGCCTGTTTTTTTGCCCTTGTAAAATAAACTTCTGTAGATTTATCATCATCAAAATATAAAAAGTCTATTCTTGGTTTTTTGTACAACATTTCTACTTCTGATTTTATCTTTTCTTTTATACCTTTAGATAATTCTCTGCCGTCTAATACCATATAAGCTCCTTAATTAAAATTTTATCTAATAATATAGTGTTAGCAAATAAAATACAAGTATAGATTTTTTAATGTTTATATTGTATATTTAATAAATGCTAAAAAAATTATTTTTTATATTTATACTATTTTACAGCATATCTTTTGCCCAAAAAAAGATTATTATTTTTGAAACTGTAAACACAAATAATTACGCCTTTTATGCAGTTAATGATTTGGTTACTAAAAATCTATTTTTATATTCTGATTTTGATATAGTGCCTTCTAGGTTTATTAAAGAAAATAATTATGACACTATAAAATCAAAAATTAAAGAACTCACTATTAATAATAAATCAGATATTTCTGTAACTTATAATTTATTAAAATATAAAAACGGCGTAGTTCTAAATTATATAATATTTGATACAAGCAAGCAAAATAAATGGTTTGAAAAAAATATATATTCAAAAGAAGAAAAATTATTTAATTCAATAAATCAAATGATTGAAGATATATATAATTATTCATCTGTTAATAATAAAAAAGTAGATATAGAAGAAGATGAATATATTTCTTTAATAGGCTATTATTCACAAAGAATAGTTAATTCAAAGTATGATAAAGATTTATATAGTATGTTCTTTAATTTTTATAAAGATAATATCTATTTCAATATGGATTATTTAGAATACCTAATGATGAATGATGATAAAACTATGATTAATGATATAGGTATAATGGTTACCAATATGAGTAAAGTTTTAGATAAAAATAATCATTATTATTTATCATCTTTAGGAGATTGGTATTATAGTAAGTATAAAGTAAATGTTATACTAAGCGATATAGAATTAAGTGTTGAAAATTATTTAAAAGCAATAGAAGCAAAAAAGAATAATTATATATATTATGAAAAATTAGCAAATGCCTACATATTAAAGAATGATTATAACAATGCATCTAAATATTATAAAATGGCTATAGAAATATGCGATGAAGATACTGATTTAATAAAAGACGCTGTATATTTACTTAAAAATGATATGAATAATAACGGTAATATTGTAATAGAATATTTGAAAAGAGTCATAGAAATAAATAAAAATGATGATGAAGTTTTAGAACAATTAGCAAAGATATATGAAAGCTTGGGCGACAGTTATAATGCCCAAATATATTATACTAAACTTCTTGAAGTGGTTAATTATAATCTTTATATAATTAATAATGAAAAACCTAATCCAGTTTTATATGATAAATACATAAAGAAAAGAAATGAAGTTACAAAAAAACTTACTGCATTTAAATAATTTTTTCGATTACTATAAGAAATAATTTATATTTTTTATATATTATATATATGAAAAAAATATATATTTATTGTATAATGCTGTATCAAAAAATTATTAAAAAACGAGGATAAAAAATGAAGATTATTAACAACATCATAACCCAAACAAATGATGTAATGTATGGCTACTTACTGTTATCTGTGTTTTTTGTAGTTGCTATATTCTTTACTATCAGATTAAAGGGAATACAAATTTCACATTCTATACATGCCCTAAAACTTTTATTTTCAAAACATGAAAAAGGAGATGGAGTTTCAGGATTTGTAAGTTTCTGTATTAGTACAGCATCAAGAGTTGGTACAGGAAACATTACAGGTGTTATGGCTGCAGTATCATCAGGCGGTCCCGGTGCTTTATTTTGGATGTGGCTTATGGCACTTTTAGGCGGAAGTTTAGCTTTTACTGAAAGTACATTGGCACAGCTTTATAAAGAAAAAGATTCAGCTGGAAAATTTATAGGAGGAGCTTCTTTCTATATTAAAAGCAAACTTCAAAAACCAATACTAGCTGCCCTATTTGCTATATGTATGATATTTACTTATACTACTTTTAATGGAGTACAAGCAAACACAATATCAAATGCTTTATCAAAATATGATGTACCAGTTAACATTACAGCTATAATATTAACAGCAATTACAGGAATAATTTTATTTAGTAAAAAAAGAGATACAATTACACATGCTTGTGTATTTATAGTACCTGTTATGGCAATACCTTATATATTAATAGGACTTTATATATTCTTAACTAATTTATCTTCAGTGCCTTCAGTATTTCAAAGCATATTTGTACAAGCTTTCAAGCCAACTGCATTCTTCGGCGGTGCGATAGGTGTTACTATTTCTAAAGGTTTACAAAGAGGATTATTCTCAAATGAGGCTGGTATGGGAGGTGCTCCTCATGCTGCAGCTGCTGCTCATTCATCTCACCCTTGTAAGCAAGGACTTATACAAATGTTCTCAGTATTTACTGATACTTTGCTTATATGTTCTATTTCCGGATTCATACTTTTATTATCCCCAGAAGCTATGAAATCTGTAAAAGATATGGAAGGAATAAAATTATTCCAGTATGCTATGGAATCTCATTTAGGAAGCTTCGGTTCTTACTTTATTACTGTATGTATATTGTTATTATCTTACAGTTCTATACTTGGTAACTTCTTCTATATAAAAACTGGTGCTTTTGCTTTAAAAGACAATATGGTTTCATATATAATAGTTGGACTTATGACTATAGTAATGGTATTTGCTGGATCATTGGCAGAGTTCAAAACTATATGGGGTGCTGGTGATATGTTTATGGGTGTTATGGCATTGCTTAACATTGTTATTTTAGTATTGCTTAATAAACCTGTATACTTACTTACAAAACATTATGTATCAGAATTAAAAAATCATAAAGAACCAAAATTCAATAAAAATTCTATACCTGAATTATCTAATGATAAAGCTATAACTCAATGGAATTCAAATGATTAATTAATAAAAATCATTATAATAAAAAAGGGCTTTCATTATAAAAATGAAGCCCTTCTTTTTTAATTTGTCCAACTTAAATATTATATTTTTTACAGAAATTAACCGCTGCTTCCATATTAAGACTGGCAAGTTTTTTAATGCCTTCTTTTATTATAGCTTTTATATTATTATTGCTTGACAAAGTATAAGCCTTCTCAAAATCATCTTCTGATTCTTTTATTAATTTATTATATTCTTCACTGCTGATTTTATCTTTTTGAATATATGCCATTTTAGATTTTGATATAGCTCTATTACAATAACTTTCAGAATAATTTGGATTAAGCTCTATAGCTTTATCATAATATTCTATAGCCTCATCATATATTCCTAAATGGTTTATTGAAACAGCTTTATTGTAATAGGCATCTGGAAAATTTGGTTCTAATTCTATAACCTTGTCAAAATCTTTTATAGCATCTTTATATTCTTCAATGGCATTATTAACAATACCTCTATTATAATAGGCTTTTGCATATTTAGGATTTATCTTTATTATCTCAGAAAAATCATCAAGAGAACCTTTATAATTTTTTACATTAAATTTAGCATTTGCTCTGTTAAAATAAGCCTCTATAAAATCTCTATTTACATGTATAGCATTAGTATAATCATCTATAGCTTCATTATAATAACCTAATTTTTCTTTAACATTTCCTCTATTATTATAGGCATCAGCAAAACGTGAATTATATTCTATAGCTTTATCATAATCTTTTATTGCAGCTTTATATTCTCCTAAAGCACTTTTTGACAATGCCCTATTATAATAAGCATCTGAAAAATGAGGGTAAACTTCTACTGCCTTATCATAATCTGCAATGGAACCTTTGTAATCTTTTAAACTAGCCTTTGTATTGCCTCTTACATAATAAGATTCCTCAAGATTATAATTAAGTTCTATAGCTTTGTCAAAATCTTTTATAGAATCTTCAGGATTTCCTAAACTTCTATTGATAAGACCTCTGTTATAGTATGCAGCTGCAAATTCATCATTAAGTTTTATTGCCCAAGAATAATCTTCTACTGCACTTTTATATAGATTTTTATCATCTAAATTAACTTTGGCATTAGCTCTGTTATAATAAGTTTCTGGTGAATTAGGGTCAAGTTTTATAGCTTCAGAAAAATAATTTATAGCCTCTTTATAGTTCTTATTATTAAAGGCAACATAGCCGTTTTTTAAGAACATTTCAGCGTTTTTATCCCCCATATAAAGGACTCCTAAAAATTATAAAATATGCTATATTAATATCGTATTTTTGTATTAATTATTTATTTGATATTTACTATATTTTTACTATTAAAGATAATAAATAGTACTTGAAAGATTATTATAAATAAAATATACTATCAAACAATATTTAATTTAAGTGAATAAATGCATGAATAATATAGATAATTTACATCCAATAGTAAAAGAGTTACTAAATTTAAGAGGTATAACTTCAAACGAAGACATATTTGATTTTTTCTTCCAAGATATATATTCATTATCCAACCCATTTAACATAAAAGATGTTAATGTTTTTGTTGATAGATTAAAAGAAGCTATAGATAATGATGAAAAAATACTTGTATATGGAGATAAAGATGCTGACGGAATTACTGCAGCTTCTATAATATACAATACATTAAAAATTGTTACTAAAAATATTGAAGCATTCGTACCTAATCATACAACTGGATACGGACTTTCTAAAACTGTTATAGAGGAATATGCCAATTCAGGAGTCAGCCTTATCATTACAGTTGACTGCGGTATATCAAATGTTGAAGAAGTAGAATTTGCAAGAGATTTAAATATTGATATTATAGTAACAGATCACCATGATATACCGGAAATACTTCCTAATGCTTATGCTATTTTCAATCCTAAAATTTCAAATACAGGATTCGTTTCAAAAAATTTCTCAGGCTGTGCTGTGGCTTTTAAACTTATGCAGGCCTTTGTATTTTCATATACTAAACTATACAATAAAGATGTTATTGTATTAGACTATGAACTAGATAAAGCAAAAACTACTTTAAAAAAAATAAGAGCATTAAAAGCTACAAATTTTGTACCAAGCGATGAAGTATTCGGATTTGAACTTGCAGGAAATAATAGTTATAAGTCTATGTATATAGATTACTATGATGAACTTATGACTGAAGATGAAGTATTAGAAGAACTTGCAAGTTATATGTTTGAGGGAGATGGTACTGTATTGGTACTTACTGGCGGGGAAGAAAGATTAAAAAGGCTGATTGCTTTATATGAAAAATATGAAATATATTTACCTGAATATGAAAGCGTATATGACCTTCTTCAATTAGGGGCTAATTATGGAAATGTTAATATAAAAACAACAAAAACTTTAAATGATTTCGCTTTGGCTCTTAATGTTAATATTTACAGATATGAAAGTATAGAATATAAAGATTTAATTATAAAATTAGAAATATTTAGAAGAATGTTTTATATAAGTCAAAAACAGCTTCAAAACTATATAAAGAAAAAATCCATACTTGTATTATTTGGAAGTGTTGCAGATGTAGTGCCTCTTATAGAAGAAAACAGAGCTTATGTTAAATGTGCTTTAAAGGAATTAGAAAAGCCTAGTCATATTAGATACAATACTATGCTTGAAAAAATAAATTTATTAAATACTAAAGTAGACACACAGGCTATAAGCTGGAAGATAGCACCTTTTATTAATGCTGCTGGAAGAATGGGAAGCCCAGAAACTGCATTAAAACTTCTTACTTGTGAAATCAAAGAAGATGCTATTTCTTTATCCGAAGAAATTTACAATATGAATGAAACTAGAAAGTCTTTGACAGAATCTAATTTTAGTATAGTTAATGAATATATAAAGACAAACAGCTGTTTAAAGCTCCCTATAATAATAGTAAAAAGCAAAAAGATAGAGCAAGGTTTAACCGGACTCATAGCAGGAAAGGTTTTAAGTGAATATGGAAAAACTGCAGTAATAATGCATGAAACTGATGACGGTGTTTGTATTGGAAGTATAAGAAGCCGAGGAGATGATAATGCTAGGGATATGCTAGAAGCTGCCAGCACTTATTTAAGCAGATTCGGTGGTCACAAGAATGCTGCCGGATTTACTTTGAATACTGATGATTTTGATAAGTTCAGCAGTAAAATAATAAAATATGCTGCATCTCAAAATTTCCAAACAGAAAAAGAAGTTGATGTATTTGATATAGAATTAAGCTTTAAAGATATAGGGCTTAAATTAGCTAAAGATTTAGAATTATTTGAGCCTTATGGAAACGGCAATGAAGAACCTTTATTTATATCAAAGAATGTAAAAGTAGATGATATAAAGAAAATGCCAAAAAACAATAAGATTCATTTAAGATTGGAACTATCACAATCGGACAAAAAAGCAAGTGCTATTATATGGAACAGCAGTGAAGATGAAATAAGAAAACTTTTGAATGCCAATTATATAGATATAATTTATAAATTAAAAGTTAATCGTTTTGCAAACACTGAAGACGCTAGAATATATATAGAAAGCTATAAAGTATATTAACGCCGGTAAGCTAAATTTCTAATATAACAAACATTATAATTATAAATACGCTTATATTTATCATTCAATTCTATCGGCGGTAATAAGGCTATAAATTTAAACAAATCTTGGGTGGGTGTTAACATTTCTTTTTAAGCAATAAAGAAATTAAAGATATAAATTTAAAAGTAAATTAACAAGCTTAAAGGGCGGGAATTAGAATAAAGCCAAAATATATTTTGACATTTATGAATTATTTAATTATAATAGTGTTATGAGCAGAGATATTAATGTATTGAATGATTA
>NZ_CALXRM010000101.1 GCF_944390845.1 uncultured Brachyspira sp. | reverse complement strand
AAATTATGATACACCTATGTTATACTTTAAAAAACTAAGGAATACTTAATGCAATATGTCTGGCTCCTGTGCAATATTTTTCTAATATTGATGTTTCTTTTTTACTTAATTCTGTTATACTTTCTTTTGCCATGTTTTATCCTTATATCTATATTCATACACTTATATAAAAAAATATAAGGATAATTCATACGGCACATAACAAAATTATAAAATATACGGCATTATTTGAATTACTGATTCTTTAATTTCTTTTTTTATATTATTTAATTTTTGAGAAACATTACTTTGAGACATTCTTAATTTTTTTGCTATTTCTTTTTGAGTATATCCTTTTGACAGCATATCTAGCATTTCTCTTTGATCTTTTTTAAGTAATGCTATTATTATTCTTTTACTGTCTCTATCTTCTACTTTTGAAAGTCCGAAAGTATATATAACTTTAGAAATATCTGTTTCAAATACATTAAATGTAGAATCAGAATAAATATCATTATTATTTTTTTTATTTCTTATTGCTTTTTTCATATCATCACATAACTCTCTGCATTTATCTCTCTTATGACATAAATTGCAGGTATTAGTATTTTTTTTCATTTTTTATCTCCTAAATTATTTATATACTCTGCTATTTTTAAAGCATCATAAGTATTGCAAATATTTTTAATATTTAATTTTTTTTTCGCAGAATCTATATCATTTTTCAGCTCAATATACTCAGTGTAATTATTGCTGTATGCTATATCTTCTACTGACATATTATCTATTGCAATAACTCCTAAACTTGTAATCATAATTAATCTCCTTATAATTGCCTTAATTTAATAACATTATCAAATATATTAAGTTTAATTATTTCACACTTACAAGGCTTTATATAATAAGTGCCGTTTTCTCTTTTATATTCAAACTCTACTATATCAAACAATTGTAGAAAATCTAAAGTTTCATAATACTCAAATGTATAATACTCTTTTAATAAATACCTGCTTCTCATTATTTCATTAGATAAACTGATAGCATCTTCTTTTCTTTTTAATAAAGTTTCAAACTCTTCATGTGCATTTATTCTATGTCTTTTTTTAGCTTCTTCTTCAAAATCAGTATTTTTGTATGTAGACTTTAATAAATCATATTTAATACTGCAGCTTGATAAATATTCATCACTTTCTACTGTTTTATCAACTCTTCCCATACAATATTGTTTGATTTTATATTTTGCTTCATTGCTGCGAAATCTGGTACTAATAAAATCTATTTTATTATCATATATTTCTAATCTTCCTTGTTCTAAGAAAGAGAGTTCTCCTATCAAATCAAGTGTAGTCTTTTTATTATCATTATCAAGCAAAACAGCTATTTCCCTTGAACGTTCTTCTTCAAGCTGCCAATTCTCTATGTTATAATTTTCTTTAATGTATGCTATGTTTTCATAATCTTCTAAAATCTCTCTTATTAAAGTTAAAGATTTGTAAGGAGGAATATCTATTTCTGCATATATTTCATATAAATTATCATTAGTATCAGTTATAGAATGTACTTGGTTTTTTCCCCTAAAAATTAACTGACCTTTTTCTTTATCTAATGTCCATACTCTTTGGCTTCCTTTTCCATCATTGTAATCCTTGAACTCAGGAATAAATATTTCTAATTCTCCGCTTATTACAGTTCCATCATGTTCTATTATGTCATTTTCACTTTCTGGAGTTTCTATAAAATATATATGCGGCTTTAATTTATTTTCATCAAGCTTGTCATTCCTATTAACAATACTTTCTATAGCATGTCTTGATGTGTCGCATATTTCAAAAACTACCTCAGGAATCAAATCAGGATTTAGTATGCTTGGAGTATAATATTTTATAGGCTTTAATTTTACTGTAATGCCATGTCCCGCTGCTAAAGTTCTGCATGTATCAATAGTATCTTCTCCGCTTTGCACATTCTCAGGAAAGTTCTTTAAATCTGGGTATTCTTTTTCACTAAAAACATTTTTAGGAAGTTCTGTAGAAAAAGAAGCTCTTATATCCGATGCTGTTATTGTTACAGTTTCTAAAAAAGAATATTCAGGCTTTTGAATAAAACCAGAGAATATAATTTTTGAATCTGAAAAATCGCTTATTGCTGCTACGCTCCCAGCCTCATTATAAGCTCCTGCCGATTTGTTAAAATCGGCAGGCATTCGGCTGTCCGCTTGATAGTCAAATATCTGCCTGACTAAAAACCTATTGCCGTATAAATTAGAAAAATCATCAAAAAGTCCATCATCATTTCTTAATGTAACAGACATCTCATTCGTTTGAATAGTGTCAAAAGAAAGTGAATCACCTTCTATATCTGCAGTGTCTATTTCTTCAACACGAGGCTCTATGTACATATTATTTAATTCAGTAATTAGGCGACTGCCCGCCTGTGGCGAATTATTATTACTATCAAGCCATTCACGTGTAGAGAATAATCTTTTAATATTTATAATAATATTCTTTTTGCTGTAAGGAGTTTCAAAGTTATTAAAATGTATAGCTATATAATTAATATTATCTTTTTTATATTGATAATAAGATTTATTTTGTTTATAAAGAGCTTCTAAAGAAAATACTTCTATATATCCTCTATCATTGTCAACGCTTATAGAACCAATATTAAATAAATTATACAATTCATTTTCTTCTATATTAAATAATTCATTAAAATAAGAATCTCTGTATAATGAATATATTTCATTAATACTTGCAATCCATACACCTCCACAAGGTGTAAATATCAATCTAGTATCAGGACTAGAAATATCAAGTTCTATAATATTGGCAAAACTCTTCATTACTATTGCTATGTTCGCCTCACACTATAGGAGCGAATAAGCAGGCTTATTCGCTTGTTCGGCTCACTTCCTCCTATATAACCTATTTCTGCATATATTTATTATTGTTATACTCGTGCTCACCTATAAATAGATAGTAAATAAATTTACTATCTGGCTCGCACTCGTTTTCTTCTATATAACCTATTTCTGCATATATTCTATAACTGCTGAGCCGTCTTGTCCTTTTTCTCCATTGGCAGCATTGGAAGGATTAGTACCGCCAGTACCTCCAACTCCAACTATTATTTTTATTTTAGAGGAAGATCCAAGCATTCCTCTTGTTACATCTACTATAGCAGCACTTCCACTTCCTCCTCCAGCAGAAGCAACACCTACAATAGAACCATTTCCACCGTTTCCGCCACTTGCCAAAGTCGTATTGTTGTTAAATACAGCTCCTGTATTTGGATTTTTTTGATCATATCTTGTGGTAGTTCCATTATTCCCATTTATTAATTTACCTTGTCCGCTTGCAGTTCCTCCTTTTCCACCATTAAAAGTTATAGTACCTGTTTTAACTGCTATTTGTCCGCCTTGACATGTTGTTATAGCTTTATTATTTATTAATATTTGGGAGTCACCACCTACTGTTGGTTCTGTACCTATTTGCTGTCCTAGACCGTAATATCCGCCAGCACCACCTGAAGTTATATGAACTGTAATACTATTAACATCATTTGGAAAAGTAAACTCATGTGTACCTGCTTTAAAGCTAACAGTTTTTCTTTTTAATGTTTGACCTTTTCTTCCTATGTCATTAATATTCCAATATTTCTTTTCTACATATCCGCCTAAATTAGCATCATATTTCATTGATATTCTTAGATATTTTTCTGAACATTTTCTTTGAGAATCTAACTTATAAAAGCCTCTATTCTCATAATCGTAGGTTGGAAATCCATTGCCGACTGTTTCACTATATCCGCCTGCTATTTCTGCTCTTAAATAATCATTGTCTTTATTATTAGAATCTCTTACTATAACAAGTTTAATAAATCTTAAATCCTGCTTAATTACGCCTCCGCTGCTAATATTATCAGTTAGTTTTATATTCTCATTTGTTTCAAATAATCTTCCTTCAAACTCACAGATACTTCCTGCCAAAATATCTGGAAGTTCTCTGTCTGTATCACTCCAATGATTTAATTTTATACCATCAAAGGCAGTATGAAGCATACGCATTTTTTGAATAATGATATTCTGCTGTCTATAGCTATCTAATAAATTGCTTGGATTTTCTGTTGGTTCTTTAATTACTCTAAACATTAATATACTCCATTATTGCTAAGCTCGCCTCACACTATAGGAGCGAATAAGCAGGCTTATTCGCTTGTTCGGCTCGCTTAATTCCTGATATGTGTAATTAATTTTTTAATACACTTCATTATTATAATTGTCTAAATAATAGCCTTTATATCTATTGCCGTCATAATACATATAGTAAGCTATATATTTATATAGCTCTCCATTAACTTCTTTATAAAATCCGCCAAGCTCTTCATTATAAAAACAATCAAGGCTTGTAACTAGTTCAGCCATTAAGTTTTTGCCGTTATTAGACAGTTTCAATCTTATATATCTATTTCCTTCATCTGTGCTGTTATCAATAAGTTCTATATCCTCTTTACTTTCATATATGGTATTACAAAATAAACAAATAGAGCCTTTCATTAAAATTGGAGGTTCTATATCTAAAAAATGATTAAGTTTAATTCCTTCAAAAGCTGTATATAAAAATCTAGTTTTATTTAATAAAATATTTTGCTGTTTATATCCTTCCTTAATTGTAAGCGGTATGCATGAAGGCTCGTATATTAACTCAAACATATTATTTTATTTCCCTAAATGTTAATTCTGTAGAATACTGATATAAGTCATTCTTTTTATTATTGCTATACTCGCCTACGCTTATAATTATCTGACAAGTAAACTTGTCAGATGCTTCGGCTCGCTTTTTAATATTATATTCCATAATTATTTAATCTCTCTGAAAGTTAGCTCTGTAGAATACTGATATAAATCATTCTTTCCTTTCTTAAAAGTTATCTCTTCATTAGTACATACATAAAGCCCTGATTTCATATAGTATTTAATATTATTAAAATTAGCTTTAATATTTTTTTCTTTGCTTGCATATTTAGATCTGTTATATTTGCTTTTATTATACTTAGCATATTTTATTACTGTTTCTCCGTCAGAAGGTATATTTTCTTCAATCCATACTTGAAGAACAAAAGGTTCAAAATTACTTATATCAAAAAAGTTAATTATTTTATCTCTGTCAGCATTTGTCAGATATGGAAAAGATACTTTCCAAGTATCATAACTTTTAAAAGGCAGTTTCCTATAAAAATAATGTCCTGTCAAAGAAAAATATTGATTATGAGTATAATTAACAGTATGTGTTTTTTGTTTATCATGCGGAGGAAAATCTATGCCTTCGCCTATTATTAAATATCCGCATTCAAGCATACGGCTGTCTGATTTTTTAGTAAAAGTTATTTTTACATTTCTAAAGTTTATAGGTGATATATTATGAATAGCCTGTTTGTTTATTATACTAATAGTATATGTAAATGTATCATTATTAATATCTGTTATTTCTAGTTTTATTTTGTCAGCATTAGTATTAAATATTGCTATTTCATTTATGATGCCGTTTCCTAACAAAGCTAAAGTTCCTTCAGTTTCGCTTGCAAACTTACCAACTTCAAGAGTTTGATAGTTAAACATATTAGAAATAGGGAAAAAATCATCTTCACTAGAAAAAGTATATTCAAAATTATTAAAAATATTATTATGCAGTAATCTCATAAAATACCTCTTTGACTAACAACTTTAACTCCTCTTTTGCTTAAATTAAGCATAGTGCTTGCAACTATCTTGCCGTCGAGCATTAAATAAACAGGCTGGTTATACGACTGTACGCCTTCAGCGAATACTATATCCGAAGTTTTTGTGTCTGCATAATAACTGCCGTCTTCTCTTTTGCTCGCTTCAAAAATCTGACTTCCTATTTTTGAAAGTATTCTATCTTCAAGAGGTATAACCGCTTCATCGCTTGCTCCCTCTCCGATTACAGCATTAATTCCTCCGTTTCTTCTTTCAACAAGTCCGCCCCTCGCTAAGTATTTAGGCTCCTGAGGTTTAGCCTGACTTAATGATGCTAGATTAACAGCCCCTCCTGCTACTATACCTGCAAGCACCGCATAAGCTGCCAAAGATGCCGGAAAAGGAACTGCCATAGCTGAGGCTATAGCACTTACTGCCGCCTGTGCTATAGAAGCTGTTGCCTGTACTAAAGACATTTTCCAGCTTTCTGTCTGGGCTTGATATTCAAGCCTCATCTTCTCATTGTTATAATTTTTTTCTATTTCTGCCTGCTTAGCTTTAGCTTCTTCTTCTATTTGTATTTTGGCCAGCTCTTTTTGTTTCTCTTCAAGTTCAGCTTTTATTCTCTCCTGTTCATAAAGTCCTAGAGCAACTTTCTGCCTATTTTGTAACTGCTTTATTTCTTTTAATAAACTCTGTTTTTGAGAGTTCTCCATTATTCCTATAGCTTCAAGTTTTGCTTTCTTTTCTTCTTCTATCGCTTCTAATGCTGCCTCTTTACGCTCCTCATTTTTCTCTATTTCATATTCTATAGACTGTATCTTCATTTCCTGAACTGTGCTGTAAAAGTCAGACATACTGCCTATTAAATCATTAATCATTTGAGACCAATTATTGTAGAAGTAAACAGAAGCGTTCTCGCCGCCGGCTTCCTTCCACAAGCCGCCGAACTTCTCCTTAAGTATATCCACTTGCCCGCCCGTCAGCTTTATCTCGCTTGCTATATTCTCTATTCCGCTTCTTACTATCTCGCTTTTCTCTCCTTGCTGTTCGGCTTCGCTTATTTTATCTCCGAACTCTTCAGCAACTGCAACGCCTCTTTCATAAGCGGATATACTGTCTTCTATTTCTTTTACTAATTCAGAAAATCTGTCAGTTGTTATTCTTTCTAATGCATAACCGTAATTATCACTTAAATATTTTATTTGATTAGTATTTAAGTTTAGTACTGTACTCATTTCTGTGAGTATAGCACCTACTTTGTCTTTTTTAGCTTCTAAAGCCTCAGCATCACTGATTTCAGCTCCCATATTACGAAGGTTGCTGACTCTGCGGTTTTCCTCTGCCTCTGCTTTTTTTAGTAAAGCTAAATAATCTTCATAAGTTTTTGTTTTATCTTTAGTAGACGCAGATAAATTATTATTCGCTTCTATCTCTTTATCTGTTATACTAATGCCGTCTATTGAAAGAGCTTTTCTTTCTCTAATATTTGTATTTAATTTAGTAATCTCAGTATTTAATGCCTCCTGCTTAGACTTCCATTTCTCTACTTCCTTTCTAGCTTCTTCTAATTTATCAGCAGGAACTGCTCCAGCACCATCTAATACATTTAAATCCTGATATATTCCTTTCTCAAAATATTCTTTTGCCTTATTATACTCTTCAGTTACTTTTTTATAATTTTCTGTTGCTCTAGCTAGTTTTTCAGCTTCATCTGAAGTCATAAAATCTTCATCTTTAGCTTTTCTAGCATCTATGACGCTGTAAGCATCAAGCATTTTTGTTTTTAAGTTTGGAAATAATGAAGTAAGTTCTTCTGTTAATTCATTTAATCTTTTTGTTTCCTCTGCATCAAGATTTTTTGCTTTTGCTAAATTGTTATATTCTCTAAATAGTAAAGCTATATTATCAGCTTCTCTATTTAATCCCATCAAATCAGATGTATCTGTAGTAGAATTATCATAGAGTTCTTTTTTTAATTTTCTTATTTCTTGCCCTGTCTTATAAGCATTTACTGCCAATGCTGCAAGACCTGCACTAACTGCTGTAACAATTCCAATAGGAGTAGCAACCATTACTGTATTTAATGCTTTCCAAGCTGTACTTAATCCTTGAATAGAGCTTGCTGATGTCTTTAATACATTTACAGCATTTTTAAAATCTTTTATAGTTTTCTTAGCTTCTTTTAATCCTCCTGCAAGCCCTGCTATACCTTTTAATGCAGGACCGAAACCTGCTATCAACCCTACAGTACCCGCACTCACCGCCTGCATAGGTGCAGGCAGATTATTAAAAGCTCCTATTAATGCACCTATAGTATTTATTAATTTCTCTGCTGTCGGTATCAAGCTATCCTTAAAAAAAGGAAGCAGGCTCTCTTCAGCTACAGGTAAAAGATTGTTTCCAAGCTCTATAACCAAAGCCTCTGTTTCTGCTTTTATTCTTTCAAACTGTCTGGCAGGTCCGTCATCTATAGCTTTAAAAGCCTCATTAGTAGCACCTGCAGATTTATTCATCTCTTCTAAAGTTTCTTTAAAAGCTTTAGCATTCTTTCCGCTTAAAGATAAAACTGCATTTCCAGCCTCCACGCTTGAAAACATAGAAGTTACTTCCTTACCATTTGCCCTTGCTGATTCCTCCATCATCTGCAAGGCTTCCTGCAGATTACCGCCTTCTTGTATAAACTCCTTAAAGCTTTTTCCTGATATTTCTTTGAAAGTATTATCTGCTGTGCTTCCTTCTTTATTAAGTTCTACTAAAGCCTGCCTAATCTGAGTAGTAGCCTGTGCAGTCGGAGTACCCATAGAAGTCATTAATGCAATAGCAGCTCCTATATCTTCAAACTTCACTCCTATAGCAGAGGCGGTCGGTATAACGTTATATAAAGTGCCTGCAAGCTCTTCATAACTTGCCTTTCCGATTTTTATTGTAGAAAATATAACATCTGATGCATTCTGAAAACTTAAAGTTTCCTGCCCGTAAGCATTAACAACGCTTGTAAGTCCGTCAACTGAAACCGACATATCTGTAACACCTGCAACAGCACCTTTTGAAGCCTGTTCTAAAAACTCAAACAGATTATCTTCAGGTACTCCTGCACTTAAGGCATCATAAGCTGCTGTAACAACTTCTTCAGGAGCTTTACCCGCTTCTTTAGCAAAATCAAGTAAATCATCTCTTAAAACATTTAAAGAATCTTTACTTAAATTAGGCAAAAGAGAAAGTATTTTACGCATACCGTTGTCGAAGTCTATAGCTTTTTTAGTTGCTAATGATAAAGCTGTTGTTCCTGCCGCTATTGGCACAGTTAAACTTTTAGCAGCTAAAGAACCGAACTTATCAAAAGATTTTCCTATTTTATCAAAGCCTTTTTCTAAGTCAGTTGTTTTATCTTTAAGTTTTCCGAATGCTTCAATAGCCTGAGATGCATCCGCATTAATATATACGTTTAGTTTACTCATTGTTGCTATGCTCCTTCCAGCCTATAAATGCAAAGCAAGTAAACTTACTTTGCGGCTGTCAGTCGCTTTCCTTGTTGCTATGCTCCTTCCAGCCTATAAATGCAAAGCAAGTAAACTTACTTTGCGGCTGTCAGTCGCTTTCCTT
>NZ_CALXRM010000100.1 GCF_944390845.1 uncultured Brachyspira sp. | reverse complement strand
GTGTTGTGTTGTGTTGTGTTGTGTTGTGTTGTGTTGTGTTGTGTTGTGTTGTGTTGTGTTGTGTTGTGTTGTGTTGTGTTGTGTTGTGTTGTCATTTTGCTCTCTAAATTGTAAAATTTGTATTTATTATAATTCTTTAGATGAAAAAATCAACATAAAATTACTTTAATTTTTTATTTGATATTAATTATTATTTTAAGTTTTAAATATTTTTAATAATTTTATATTTTTAAATTATAGATATTTTATGTATTGTTTATTATCAAAAAAGGTATATAATACATTTATATTAAAAAAGAAATAATGATATTAAAATATATTAATGAAATATAAATTAAAATAGGAGAAATAAATATGGCAGAATTGCGTTATAATCCATTACTTGGAGATTATGTTATGATAGCTAGTCATAGGCAGGCACGTCCTCAAATGCCTAAAGATTATTGTCCGTTTTGTCCTGGAAGCGGAAAAGTTCCAGATAGTTATGATGTTCTTAAATATGATAATGACTTTCCAGCATTATCTTTTGAGCCGCCTTATCCAGATGAGGTAGATAATGGTAAATTATTTAGAACAGCTCCATCAATTGGTAAGTGTGAAGTTATATTATATTCTCCAGACCATACAACTACATTACCAGAACTTCCAGTTGACCATATAGCTAAATTAGTTGCTTTATGGCAGGAAAGAATGAAAGCTATAGCAGAAAACAAAAAAATTAAATATATTATGCCTTTTGAAAATAAAGGTGAAGTAGTTGGTGTAACAATGCCTCACCCTCATGGTCAAATATATGGTTATAGCTGGATACCTTTAAGAATAAAAAGAAAAATAGAAATGGCTTCTAGCTATTACAATGTTAATGGAAGATGCTTATTTATGGATATGATAGAGCAGGAATTAGAAGATAACAGAAGAATCATATTTGAAAATGATCATTTTATATGTTTCTTGCCTTTTGCTACAGAATATCCTTATGGTATAATGATAATGCCTAAAAAACAAACTATTTCTATAACAGATTTTGACCAGGCAGAATCTGTGTCTCTTGCTGATGCTCTCAAAAAAGCTACTTCAACATTAGACTTATTATTTGATATGAAATTCCCATATATGATGTGTATGTACAGTGCACCAGTAAATGACGGATTTAATTATAATGATATATGGAATTATCATATAGAGTTTTTCCCGCCTATGAGAAGTAAAGAAAAGCAAAAATTCAATGCTTCATCAGAAACAGGTGCTTGGGCTCCTTGTAACCCTACAAGTCCGGAAGAAATGGCAGCTCAGTTGAGAACAGCATATATTAGATATATGGGAATCTAGGTGCCGTTAAAGATAACAGTAATAATACCACATAGAATTGGTGAAAATATAGAAAAAACACTTGAAGGGGTATATCTATCTAATTACCCTAAGGAATATATTGAAATTTTTCAGGCTGAAGGTACGCATCCTACAGTTCAAAGAAATGAATGTATTAAACAATCTTTAGGAGATATTATATATTTTATAGATAATGATTCTATAGTTAGTGCTGATAATTTAAAAGAGGCTAGTGAAATATTTGAAAAAGATGATAAAGTTGCAATAGTTGGAGGACCTGCAGTACATAGGGTTAGTTCTTTAATAGAAATGTATATAGATAAATGTATGAAATCTTATTATGCGGTTGGCCCTATAGCTAATAGATATAGGGCGAATAATGTTGGTATAAAAGAAGGTACAGACAGAGATGTTATCCTTTGCAATTTATTTGTAAGACGTGATGTAATTTTAAAAGCTGGTCTTTTTAATGAAAATTTGTATCCTAATGAAGAAAATGCTTTAATAGATAAAATACTTTCATTAGGGTACAAATTAATATATGATCCTAAAATATTGGTTGAAAGACCTCCAAGATCTAATCTGAAATTATATATAAAAATGCTTCTTAATTACGGAAGAGGAAGATTTGAACAACTTTTCAGAGATTTCAATACTAAAAATTTAATATTTACTTTACCTGCTTTATTTTCAACTTATATAATTTTAGCACCTATAATGCTTTTATTATATCATTTTTTAAAAGTAAACATAATAAAATTTTATTTTCTTCCATTATATGTTTATGCAATATTAACTTTTTTTGCTGGATTTTTTTCAGCTATTGAAGATAAAGGTATTATAAATAAGCTGCGAGGTATTTTTATATATCCTTTTATGTTTTTTATAACCCATTTTTTCTATGGTTTTGGATTTTTTTATGGTATTCTGAGAATTATTACTAAATTCCGCAGGATTGCTAAATTTTCTATAAAAAAATACAAATCTTTTGGGTAAATTTGTAAATTTTTATTATATATTGATAATTACATATTGTAAAAATAAAAAAAATGTATACCCTTATATGGATTAAAAGATTAGGTTATGAAAAATAATGGGTTTAAAATATGTATTTTGTTTTTTAATTGTATTTACAAGTAATTTATTTTGTATGTATAATTTTCAACTAAATGACACTTTTTATGGATTAAATTTTAATAATGATGGAATTACAGATATTAAAGATATAAAATATGAAGATTACTCTGTTAATTTAACCACTTTAGGTTTTCCAATGCTTAGTTCTTTAGTTGTAGTTCAAAATAAGTTTCCTGTTTTAGATATATTATTAGAATTTTATAGTTTTATAGGGTATAGTGAAGAAGTAAATACTCATATTGATTATTTAAATTTTTTTAGGACTTTGAAAACTATAGAATACTTTTTTATTGATGGTAATGATAATATATCATTTTCTTTTTCATATTCTAGCACAATGAATGTGTGTTATAATTCTATGATAAGGGACTTGTCGGGTTCTTATAGTAAATTTTATATAGATACAAATATATTATTTGGTTTCAATTTTTATATATGATTGCTAATAGTATATATTATTTATTAGAAAATGTTTAAAAATTGTAATAAAGTTTATTTTTTATTGAAATAAATGTTTGCAAATTATAATTATTTATGATATATTGTATAGAAAATGATTTTAATTTAAAGGTTTTAAGTGTCAAGTATATACGAAATAATCACTCTTGATGGTCCTTCAGGGGCAGGAAAAAGTACAATAGCTAAATTAGTAGCAAAAAGATTGTCTTTTAAATATTTAGACACTGGAGCTATGTACAGAGCAGTAACTCTGTATATAATTAAACACAATATTAATATAGATAATAATGATGAAGTCATATCCGCTCTTAATAATTTAAATATTAATTTTGATAACGATGGAAGAATATATTTAGATAATGAAGATGTTACAGAGGCAATAAGAAGTATTGAAGTAGTTAATTTAGTTTCTAAAGTATCTTCTATAAGTGTTGTAAGACAGAATATGGTATCTCTACAAAGAAAGATAGCTGAAGGTGGTAATTATGTAGTAGATGGTAGAGACATAGGAAGTGTAGTCTTTCCTGATTCTAAATATAAGTTTTATATGGATGCTTCTTTAGATGAAAGAGCTAAAAGAAGATATTCTGAAGAAATATCTAAAGGAAAAAATATTACTTATGAAGAAGTTAGAGAAAGTATAAGAAAAAGAGATGAGTTTGACTCTAATAGAGAAGATAGTCCTCTAGTAGTTCCAAAGAATGCTAATATAATAGATACTACAAGTATGACTATTGATGATGTTGTAGAAAAAATCACCAATGTGATTTTTAATATAAAGTCTAATCTAAAATAATTAGATATTTTTAACCTGTCAAAGTACAGGAGGGAGAAAGAAGAATGGAAGAGAATAAAAATCTATCAAATGATGAAATTGAATTTCGTAAAGCTTTGGAGGGTAGCGATAATACCTCTTTGAGCCGAGGAAAAATTATAAAAGGAAAAGTAGTACAATTTGATGATACAGATGTTTTTATAGATTTTGAATCTAAATCTGAAGGTAAAATTAAAAGAAGCGAATTTGATAAAGAACCTGTTATTGGTGAAGAAATAGAAGCTATAGTTTCAGGCGAAGATGATAAAGGTTATGTTATTTTATCTAAAAGTGAAATAGATAAAAGAAAATCTCAAGAATTAATAGATAATGCAGTAAAAAATAGCAGTACAATTACTGGTGTAGTAAAAGAAGTTATTAAAGGCGGATTTAAAGTATCTATAATGGGGCATCAGGCTTTCTGTCCATTTTCTCAAATAGATATAGCAAGAGGAATTAAAGAAGCAGATTATATTGGTAAAGAATATGAGTTCAGAGTAATTAAGAAAAACGGCAGAGATGTTGTAGTATCAAGAAGATCTTTATTGGAAGAAACTCAAAATGCTAGTATAGAAAGTTTCTTAAATAATCTTAAAGAAAATGATATTATTAATGGTAAAGTTAAAAATATAGAAAAATTCGGTGCTTTTGTAGAAATTACACCTGGTTTAGATGGTTTTTTAGCTATACCTAATATGTCTTGGGATAAAGTTGTTAATCCTAAATCTATTATTTCAAAAGGCGATGAAAGAATGTTTAAAGTTCTTTCTGTGGATAAAGAAAAGAAAAGAGTTGATTTAGGTCTTAAACAATTAGATGAAGATCCTTGGAGCAAATTTGTTGAACAATATAAAATTGATGATGTTATACAAGGTGAAGTTACTAATGTTAAAAAATTCGGTGCTTTTGTAAAAGTTGCTGATGGTATAGAAGGACTTGTTCATGTTTCTGATTTAAGTTGGAATTCACATGTTAATAATCCTGCAGATTTCGTTAAGAAAGGTGCTTTCTTAGAATGTAAAATACTTGATATGAATGTTGCTGAGAGAAAACTTACATTAGGATTAAAACAAGTAAAAGAAAATCCTTGGGATACTGTAGAAAAAGACTTCCCAGTAAAATCTGCTGTAAAATGTAAAGTAAAAAGAATAATTAAAAACTTTGCTGTATTTGAACTTCCTAATGGTTTGGAAGGTATATGTGATATAAGCGATTTCGATTGGAGAAACAATATTGTTAACATGAAAGACTATATTAAAGAAGGCGAAGAAGTTAATATGGTTATCATGTCAATAGATAGAGACAAACAAAGAATTAAATTAAGCTACAAACATACTAAAGAAAGTCCTTGGAGATTATTTGAAAAAGCACATCCTCAAGGTTCTATAGTTGATGGTACTGTAAAAGCTATAGTTGATTCTGGTGCTATAATTTCTTTAGAAGATGATTTAGAAGGTTATATGCATGTTTCTCAAGTTGAAATTCCTAAAGGAAGCACTTTAGAAGAAGTTATAAAAGTAGGAGAAACTTATCCATTCGTTGTAAGAGAAGTTAATCAAAGCAAAAGAAGAATTTCTTTATCAAGAAGAGAGTATATGGAAGCTCAAAACAAAAAAGAAACTCAAAATTATATTTCAAAAGCAGAACCTACTTCTTTAACTTATAACCCTTTTGACAATATAAATAATTAATATTTAATATAATTATTCAATTAAAAATCCTAACATTTATTTGTTAGGATTTTTAGTTTATAATGTATTTTTATTTTTTATTGGAGATTGTTTTTTATGGACACTATAAATAACGCGAAACTAAATGAATTGAAGAACGGAAATAAAAGAATAAAAGTAGCTCATATTTCAGATACATATTATCCTAGAACTAACGGTGTTGCAGTTTATGTAGATTCTTGTACTAATTATATGATTAATAAAGGATTTGATGTTATTATACTTGCTGCTCAATATCCAATAGAAGATAAAAGGCCGGAAAGACCTAATGTAAAAATAAAAAGGTTCAGAGCATATCGTTTGTTTTTCACTACAAATAAAGATGAAAGAACTATATATTTCTCTGAAAAGAAAAACATATATAAATTTTTAGATGAAGAGAATCCTGATATTGTATATGTACAGACAGAATTCCTTCTAGGTATTTATGCTTTAAAATGGGCTAAAAAAAATAATAAATTAATAATAATGATAGCACATACTTATTGGGCACCATATATTAAATATTATGCTCCTTATTTGCCTTTAAGTTTTTGTCACTTTTTAGTAAATCATTATTTAAACTGGTATTTTTCGGCTGCTGATATATTAATAACTTCAACTCAGGAAATGGAAGATTTCTTAATAAAAGAGTGTAAGATAAAAAATTCTATATATAGAATGTTTATAGGTATAGATGAAACAGATTTCCAAAACTTTGATAAAGAGAAAGAAAAAGCAGAAATGCTTGAAGTATACCCTAAATTAAAAGATAAAAAGGTATTATTATTTGTTGGAAGAATATGTAAAGAAAAAAATGTAGATTTTCTTTTAAAAGCCATGAAAAAAATATTAGAATATAGAAAAGATGTAGAGCTTCTATTAGTTGGAGGCGGACATTATATGCAATATTATATGGATATGGCTAAATCTTTAGGCATAAGTGAATATACTACATTCTGTGATGCTGTTGAACATTCTAAAATAAGAAAATATTATGCATTATCCGATTTATTTGTTTTCCCTAGTGTAACAGAAACACAAGGGCTTGTGACTACTGAATCATTATATTTAGGAATACCTGTTGTGGCTGTAAGTGCTTTAGGAACTAAGACAGTATTGAAAGGTAATAAAGGCGGATTCTTAGTTGATGAAAATGATGTTGAATTTGCTGAAAAAGTTAATTTATTGCTTGATAATAAAGATATATATGAACAGAAAAGAGAGGAGGCTTTGGAAAGAGGTAAGTCTTTGAGTTTTTCTGCTAATTATACTTTATTCTCATAAAATACTAATTTTCTTTAGGTTTTAATATGATTTGTAATAGTAAGATGCAGTCTTTTATAAAAGATATTGATATTTCAAATATTACACCAAAAAATTATTATTCTATATTTGAAAAAGAAAATTCTAATAATGAAAAATATTGGGTGATAAGTAATGAAACAGATTGTACTTTATGTAAAACTGTTTCTGTTGGAAAGAATTTGACAGAATTTGAATGGGATAATAATGAGATATTTATTTCAAATAGTATGGATATTAAAGAAGTTTTTAATCTTGCTTTAAAAATGTTTGTATCTTTAAAAAAAATTCTTGAAGAAAATTATTCATATCAAAAATTTGATTTAGTATTATCTTTATCAGAAAAAGATGATGATGTTGCTCCAAGTGCAAATATAAGATTTTATGCTGTTAGAGATGATTATAGGATAGTAGATATAGAGAATATTGAAAATTATAAATCAGAATCAATTTTAGTAGAATTGGTAAATTTTTAATATTTTATTTATAAAGAATATTATTTATTTTCAATCGTAATATACATAAATAACTATATTTTGTTAAAAATCAATTTATATTTTTGTTTTTATATATGGGGCTTTGCCCGCTGCGAAGCACACGGCGTGCAGCTCTGCGTGCTTACGCAATACCCAGTTCTTTTACGACCAAGGAAGTACTGCGACTGAAAGGAGTACCTTTAGGTATGGCATGCCACAAAGAACCTATATCCTCGACAAGCTCAGATACGCTTCGTGAAAGGCTACATTTGGGCTTTAATTTAATAAATTATCTTACATATAAGATATTTTTAGTATGATTTAGTACTAATTTTTACACTTGCACTTTTTGGTTCTTTGATGAAGTCCGCAGAGCGTATGCGGCGGGAAGAAGAACAATAAAAAAATTGATAAATTTAAAAATTCTTAGTATATACTGAAAATTTTTAAGTTTGTCAACCGATGCACTTTATATAGATATTATCAACTTTTTTACCGCACACGCTCTGCGGACTTCGTCAAAGTAGCTATATCCTCGACAAGCTCGGATACGCTTCGCGAAAACGCAATTGCTAGAACTTTATATTAAAAATATATGTATTAAATGTATGGTATAACCTAGATTTAGACTAAAAATGCAGTTTTTTTGGTTCTTTTATACCAATAAAAGAACTGGGGTATGGGGCAAAGCCCCAGATATAAAAACAAAAATATAAATTTATTTTTGACAAAATATAGTTGTTTAGGTATATATTCTTAAAATATAAAGTTCTAGCAATTGCGTTTTTTGCTACTTTTTTGTGCGGCAAAAAAGTTGATAATATTACATAATGTGCAGTAGTCGGCAAAATGAAATCGTTTCAGTATATACTAAAAAATTTTTAACTTTGTCAATTTTTTGTTGTTCTTTTTCTCGCCGCACGCCATACCTAAAAGGCACTTCCTTCAGTTGCAGGCGGACAGCGTCAAAGAACCAAAAAGTGCAAATATAAAATTAGTATTAAATCATACTAATTATGTTTGACATGTAAGATAAATTACTAAATTTAAGTCGAAATGCAGCCTTTCACGAAGCGTATCCAAGTTTATCGAGGATATAAGCTTCTTTGTGGCAATACTTACAGTACTTCCTTCGGTCGTAAAAGAACTGGGGTGTTGCGTAAGCACGCAGATCTGCACTCTGTGTGCTTCGCAGTGGGCAAAGCCCCAAATATAAAACCAAAACATAAATTTATTTTTGACAAAATATAATTGTTTAGGTATATATAATTTATAAAATATAACTATTTTAAGTATTTACTTTACAATTTATAATTATAGGTTATAATCCATTTTTAAGTATTTATAAAAATACCTATAAGGGGTTATGAAAAATGTCTGAAAATAAGTTAATTAATTCGAACAGTAAAAAAATAATGTATTTTATATTAGTATTTGTACTAATGATAATTTCTTCTATTCCAGCAAATGTATATATATTATTATTTGATACTACATACGATCTTGAAAAATTAATTTACAATATGATTTTTAATAGTTTTTATTTTCAAGTTTTTTACTTTTTTTGTTATTCATTTTTATTTAGTGTAAACAGCAATTTTGAAAATGTTAATAAAAGAACAATACTAATAACGTTTTTATCATTTTTACTTTTATTTTTGCTTAGCATATTTACTTCAGCACCATTAAAAGATTCAATACCTGATATGCTTAATTTTTTTATGTCTAATATAATGATTAATAAAAGTATATTATCTTCTATAGTCTTTTTTATTATAATACTTTTATCTGATAATAATTTTAATATAAAAAATAATACATATAATAGTTTTACTAAGCTAGGAGATATAATTGTATTTTCTACAATAGCTGCAATTATTGCATTTGTATTTTGGGTATTTATTGCTTTTTTATATAATAAATTTATTTTTAGAACTAATATAGCACCTGATTTTGAATCATTAATTGAAAAACTTCTTTTTACGTCTATTGTATTTGTTTTTTCTATAATACCTTTTATAATTTTCTTTGTGCAAAAGAGATTTAAAACTGTTTTATCAGTATATACCTAAACAACTATATTTTGTCAATTTTCAAACAGATGAAAGTTCTCTGCTAATGCTATTGATAATTCATG
>NZ_CALXRM010000099.1 GCF_944390845.1 uncultured Brachyspira sp. | reverse complement strand
TCTAGTAATTTAAATTATAAGGAATACCTTCTTTTTTTAAACTAAAAGTGTGCAATATCTATGGCTCTTAAACAAATTAAAAAAACTATTGTTATTTATTAGATATTATGTTATATTACTATGAACAATATTTTCGGAGTTATAATCAATGTCTAAATTAATAGATAAAAATCTTATTGACTATATAAATGAAGTAGACAGCAGCTTACCTGCTCCGGGAGGCGGAAGCGTAATGGGAGTTATCGGCGGTTTAGCTTGTGCTTTAGCTGGTATGGTAGTTCATCTTACAGTTAATAAAAAAAAGTTTTCTCAATTAACTAAAGAAGAACAAGACTCTTTCAATGAAGCAGCAGAACAAATAAAAACTATTAAATCAAATTTGATTGCCATAGTAGATAAAGATGCTGAAGGTTTCAATTTGTTTATGGAAGCTATGAAGATGCCTAAAGAAACAGATGAAGAAAAAGAAAAAAGAAAAACAGCTATGTCTAATGCTTCAAAAAATGCAATAGAAATTCCATTCAATGCTTTAAAATATTGTTATGAATTAATTACTCCTTTTAATACGATAATCAAATATGGAAACAGTAATGTTATAAGCGATATTGCTGCTGCTTATATACTTTTATTTGCTTGTGCCAAAGGTTCTTTATTAAATATTAATATTAATATACCTTTGATAGAAGATAATGTTTTTGCTGATTATATAAAAACTAATACTAAAGAATATATAACAGCTATAGAAAACAATTATTTCAATATAGAAAAGCAAATTAATTTATTTTGTATATAAATGATTCAAAAAATGATTATGTTCCTTTTTAGTATAATTTAAATAAAATTATGTTATTAATATCTGTGTTTTTTATACAAAATTCTAATTTTATTTTTTCATATTGATATTTTATTTATATTATGATAATCTTTCATAGATAACAAGGGTTTATAAAATATATATGAGAATAAAAAATATATTAATAGAACGTTTTTTGTTTTATTCTTATATTTTGATGTAATTTGTCTAAATTACTTTAAAATTTTTCTTTTGAAAAATGAAAAACGTTTATAGATATATTTTATCTAGTAGTATATTTTTTATAATTTTTTTCTTAAAAATCTCCTTGTCCTTAGATTTTGTTAGTTATATGTATTCTTTAATAGGAGGTTCAAATGAGTATAACAACTAAACATATGATATCCTTAAGTGAAGAGGAAAAGGAAAAAATTAAAGAATTTATTAAAAAGGAAGGAAAATCCAAAAGACTTATCTCCAGAGCAAATATCATACTTGCTTTAGACGATAAAAAAAACACCGGCCTAACTCATACCGATATTGCTAAACAATACAATGTTACTTACCATACAGTAGTAAACATTATTAATGAGTATGTTAAATCTGGGTTAGATGAAACACTGACATATAAAAGAAACCCAAACAGCAATAGAAAAAAGAAACAGGCTAATTAAAAATGAATGACATTTCTATGTGCGGGACAAACTGCTTTCTGAAATCATCTTCAGAACTCTCGCACATGTAAGAATGTCGGCATCTATATCTTCAAACATATACTCAACATTCTCATATAAATTGCTAATCAAATTTATTCCGAAGTTAATACCTTTATTTATATTTCCAGTCATAGCTAAATCATCTGTAATAACTACCCCATTAAAGCCTAAATCTTTTTCTAATATATCAGCATATTTTTTTGACATACTCGCAGTATTTTTATCATCTATATACTTATTTTTTATATGTGCCACTAAAACAACTTCAGCTCCTGCATCTATACCGCTTTTAAAAGGAATAAACTCATTTGATAATAATTCATTTGTAGTTTTATTTATGCTTGGAAAATCATTATGAGAGTTTACAGCAGTATCTCCATGACCCGGAAAATGTTTTAATACGCTTATTATTCCTGCATCTCTTTGTGCTTTCACTGTATTTGAAACCATTTCAGCAACTATATTAACATTTGTTGAAAAGCTTCTATTATATAGATAAGAATTTGTATCATTAGGAACATCGCATAAAGGGCCTAATATCATATTAATTCCTAAATCTAATAAGAACTTGGATTTTTGATAAGCTATATTATAAGCATATTCTGAACTATTACTGTCGCCTATATTCTTTGGAGATATATTTTTTAATTTATCAAAATTAATACGATTAACCTCCCCTCCTTCCTGATCTATAGAAATTAACATATTTGGGTTAACATATTTTCTTAAATCCGATGTGAGTTTCTTTAACTGTTTTTCATCTGTAATATTATAATCAAATAGTATTACTCCCATTATATGATTATCTTTAAGTGTTTTAATGGTTTCTTCTGAAAGTACTTTATCCTTTATGCCAACCATTAATAGTAAACCTTTCCTTTCTTTATCATTCATTTCCAATACTTTATCTATATAATCTGATAAATCAGGATAGGATTGTTTTAATTCGTCTATATAACTTTGTTCTTCCATAATATTAGAAGAACTTTTACATGCATAAACTAATAATAATATCAAAAATAAAGTTAATACTATATTTATAATCGTTCTATTAATTTTAATACTTTTGAACATACTTCCAAATCCGTTTCTTGTAAATTATTTTCTATCATGTTTTTTATATTCTTGTTTTTATAATAATTATAGGAAAAAACATTAATTCCATAACTAATTATATTTTTACTGTCATTAATATAATCAGTCATTATAATGCCTTTAAACTTCATATTATTAATGAGAAAATCTCTGTATTTATCAGCATTCTTTATATGCGACATTACTATAATATCCGCATTAGCTTTTATTCCTGCTAAAAATGTTTCTCTATTATCCAATATAGTTTCTGGATTTTTTATTTCTTCATTTATATATAACTCATCATCATAGTATTTTGGAAAATATTTTAATGCAGTTATTATTCCTGCATCTTTTTGAGCTTTTACAGTTTGATATATAAGTCTTGAAGCAAGTATTTTATCATTTGTAAAGATATTTTCTTTTAAATGTGATTTTTCATTACAATAGGTATTGCATATAGGAGATAATATCATATTAATACCTAAAGACTTTAATTTTAATGCTCTTTCATAAGATATTCTATATGCATATTCTTCGCTCTTTCTCTCGCCTATATAACTTGGATAAACTTTAAACTTCTGATAATAGGCTATATTATAAGTAGATTTATAGTCCTGATCTAATGCTATGAATATTTTCCTATTAATATTTCTTTTAATAGTTTTTATAATATTATAAAGCGTATCAATATCCAAATTATCAATATTTATTATGATACCTGATATTTTAGTTGTATTTATTATGTTAATTAATTCATTATCATAATTCTTTACAGAGATAAAAGTTAATATTTCTTTAGCATTATCAATATTATTTGTATATGTTTTTGCCTCATTATTAAAATGAGTGATGAATAAAAAAACTAATAAGAAAAATAGTATTATAGTGATTATGATAATATACGGCATTATTTTAATATACAATATTTATAATGATTAATTCGGAATATTTATTATTTTTATTATACAAAAATGACGAGTTAATAATTCTTATTAATGTAATATTTTTATTTGTTATTTACACATAAAAAATTACTTGGCAAAAATACATACTGAATTTTTTAAGTTTCTGAGCTAATACACTTTATGTAAAATTATAAACTTTTTTGCCGCACACGCTATGCGGACTTCGTCAAAGTATCAAAAAACGCAATTACTAGAACTTTATATAAAATATATACTTATTAAATATATGATATAACCTAAATTTATACAATAAATGCAGGCTTTTTGGTTCTTTGTGCCAATACTTACAGTACTTCCTTCAGTCGCAAAAGAACTGGGGTGCTGCATAGCACACAGAGTGGTGGGCAAAGCCCTGCAGATATTTAAGATTTAAAAAATTATTTCTGACAAAATATAGTTATCTAGGTATATATAAAAATAATAAAGGGCTCTAGTTTTTTAATTAACTAAAGCCCTTTTCTATTATAAATTAATTATAGTTTATGAAACTTTTATCATATATCAAAACTCATTCAAATACTTAATTATGTTAAGTGCAATATACTCAGCATCTTCTTCTTTCAATGTGCTGTATAAAGGCAAAGTTATTTGATTTTTGTACAAATTAAATGCATTTTTATAATCAGCCATTTTATAACCTAAATCTATATAAGCCTTATGAGCAGGCAAAGGCAAATAATGAACATTTAATATTATTCCTAATTCTGACATTTTATCTATAAATAAATCTCTGTCCACTTCTTCAAAATCTTGTATTCTTATCAAATAAAGATGATATGAAGACTCGCTGTAATCATCTTTGAAATTAGGCAAATGTATTCTTTTATTTTTACCCAAAATATAATTATATATATCTACTATTTTTTTTCTATGATTAATCATTGAATCATATCTTCTTAACTGCGATAAACCAATAGCAGCATGCAAATCGCTCATATTGCATTTATAACCTGGCAATTCTATATTATATCTCCAAGCTCCTTTTCCGCCTTTGTTTTTATCGAAAGCACTTTTATTTTGTCCATGTAATGATAATACAGAAAGTTCTTTATATATATCATCAGCATTTATATTTCCTATATCATTAAAAGACAATCCTCCGCCTTCTGAAGTTGTTATATTTTTTACAGCATGAAAAGAGAAAGAAGACATATCAGCCTGTGAACCTGTTCTTTTTCCTTTATAAACGGCACCTATTGAATGAGCTGCATCAAGTAAAAATAATGGTCTTTTTAATTCTTTTTGATATTTGTTTTCTGATACATTAAATAATTCTTTTTTGCTTTCTAAAATCTTTATAATGCCGCCATAATCGCAAGGCTTTCCTCCAATATCAACTGCAATGACAGCTTTAGTTTTATTAGTTATAGCTTTTTCAAGTTTTTCTAAATCTATATTAAAATCATCTTCTTTGGCATCTATGAATACAACTTTAGCACCCAAATGAACAACTACATTTGCAGTAGAAGCATAAGTATAAGCAGGTACTATTACTTCATCACCCTCACCTACTCCAAATATTTTTAATGCCAATTCCATAGCCGATGTAGCACTGGAAAATAATTTGAATCTTTTTACATCTATATATTTACAAAGTTCTTCTTCAAATTCTTTATTTACAGGACCTGTTGTAATCCAGCCTGATTTTAATACATTAACCACAGCCTCTATTTCACTATCTGTTATATCTGGGGGTGAAAAAGGTATTTTCTTATTCATATTTCATATCCTTCATATACAATATTATGTTTAGTTTACATATTTAAAAATTATGTTTACTAAATAATTACTATATAATATATAAAAAATAAATCAATAATTTAAATATTATTTTCTGCTATATTGGGAGTATAAAATATTTTGTCATTATCCATTATAATTAATAATGAATGAGGAACTATATTATTATTATCATAATTAAAATCATCATCTGAAAAATTAGCTACTACAATAATATCATCTCCGTAAACAGTTTTTTGAATATTTTTGTCATCGCTTAAATATTCAAAACTTGTCATTTCTTTAGTTATTACTTTTTTAGAGAACTCGCTCCATACTTTATTATGATTTATTATATCTTCTTTGTATTTTTTCCATTCTTCTAAATCTATATGATACAAAGGCGGTACATTATAAAGAATCTCTCTAAGCATTCTATCTCTTACTGCATTTTTTATTTTGAATGTTGACCAATCCCAATGATATGTTGTTATTATAGAATCATTATAAACCAATTTATAAAGAGGTATATCATACTTCATATCTAAATATATTTTATATAGTTTATCTTCTATAGGTATTCTTTTAGAAAAATGTTCCGGTACTCCTCCATCAATACTGTAATACTTACCTATATAATATTCACTATTTGGATTTTTCATATCTTTATCAACCCAAGAAAATGTAGGAAGTTCTATTCCATGAGCATAAGCTATTGTATATGCTGCTAAATCGTTACCGCCTTCAGAACCTACAACAAAATTATAATTATCTCTTATATAAGACATTCTCTCCAAACGTGCTTTTAAATCTTCTTCCTGTGTAGTTATATGATTAGATGAATAATCATTAAATATCTCTCCTGTAGCATCGCAGTCTATAAACCAAGAATTAAAACACAAATCATTTTTCATGATATTTGATAAACGTAATTTTACTGCTGGAAGTGAAAGCGTAGGATTAAGATGTCTTCCTACATTATTAAATCCAGTTGATTTATTTCCGTCTTTGTTTTCTACTGCCGCATTATAATATAATGAAGTATCTTCAAATTTGGCAGTTATCCATTTTTCATTATTAGGTTCATGTATAGAATGATAAGAGTCATAAGAAGCTATTAAATAACCAAGCTCATTAGCTTTTTTTATTAGTTCTGGTTTATTATATGCCTGCTCCCAAGAATGCAAACCTATCCAAGCATTATTTATACCGCTTTCTTTCATATCTTCAATTATATTGATAGTTTTATCATTCATAAAAGTATTATAATCATTGAATACATCGCTTAAATTTGATGATAATAAAAATTTATTTGTCTGTATTTTTGAAGCTGTATTTAATTCATTATAATTTTCTATATCATTAGTGAATATTTCTTTATTATAAAAATCATCTCTCATCAAAACATAAGTTAAATAACGGCATATAGTATTTTTATGATATTCTGATATATAATCTAAATTTTTTATCTCTGTAAATACTTGTTTTACTTCATCTTTCATTTCTGAACTTTCTTCAAAACTTTTTATATGATTCATAATAGAAGAATCAATATTAAGTTTAAAATTTTTCCAATTAATATCATTTTGTGAAATTATATTTTCTTCGGATAAATATATATGAGGAGCTCCATATAATTTTCTTATATTTTCATTATTCTTTGCTTTTTCTTCTAATGTTAAAAATTTTCCTTTTTCTATTACATAATTTTTATAAGTCTTTGATATTTTTGTGATATCATTTTCAAGTAAATATATTCTGTATGTATTAGTCTTTGTTTTATCTATATCTAAAAATTTATGATTGATAAAAAATGAAATATTATCATTTACCTCAAACACAATATCAGTATTATAAGGATTTTCCATTATACAAAGCACAGCATAATCATTATCATAAGCATAGGATAAGAAAGGCATAGATAATTTTTCTAATACAGTATATTCATTATGTTTTGATAAATATTCTTTCCAGTACTCATCATCATAAGAAATATTTTTTCCCTCTCCGAAAGGCAGATAATAATTTATTGCTTTCACATTCGGAAAAATAAAATTATTATCTTCTTCAGTCTTTAATATTATGTTTACTTCTAAATAATCTTTTACCTGTTTAATTTCTGTTAATATATTTTTATCTGAATATTCAAAAGTTATTTTATTATCATTAGTTTTTAAATTTATTATTTTATCATTTGTTTTTTCTCCTATTGAAATAGGTATTTTAATATCATCTTTTATAAATGAAATTTCAAAAGTTTCCAGTATAACTTCATAATCAATTTTTGTATAATTTATTTTTTTAGAATTACAGCAAGATAATATAAATAATAATAAGATTGTTATATATTTTTTCATTTTTAACCCCATAAAAACATTGATAGCATTATCGGATACAAAAAATTCAGCATTATATTTATAATAATATTTGACAAAAAATCATCAAAGCTATAATATCTATTGCTAATAAAAATTGTTTTTTAAAGCTCTGTTAAATAGATTTCCAGATGCCAGAAATTTTTATAATTACTTTACAATATAAAAAAATTAGTGGTGCTGATTTATGCTGAGTATAGAAAATTTAATTATAATAATTATAGGCTGTTCCATAGCTGGTTTCGTTGATGCTGCTGCAGGAGGAGGCGGACTTATAAGTTTGCCTGCATATTTGATAGCCGGAATTCCTCCTCATACTGCTTTGGCTACAAATAAATTCACTTCTACATCCGGTGCTATAGTTTCTGCTTTTACATTTTTCAAAAATGGTAAACTTACAACTAAATTAATAAAGTTTTTAATACCTATGACAATATTAGGCTCTATTGTAGGAGTTCAGGTTATTGTACTTATAGATGCAAAAGTATTGCAGCCTTTAATAATGATACTTATTTTGGCAGTTGGTATTTATACTTTATTTTCAAAAACTTTTGGAACCGAGAACTTATTTGATGAAAATAATCTTAAAACTAAAAACTATATAACAGGAATGTTCTTTGCTTTTCTTTTGGGTTTTTATGATGCAGTATTCGGACCCGGTACAGGAAGTTTTTTAATAATGTTTTTTGTACTTTATTATAAAATGGATTTTCTTCTTGCCTCTGGTAATGCTAAGGCTTTGAATCTTACAAGCAATTTATGTTCATTAATAATATTTGCTATAGAGGGAAAAGTAAACTATATGGCTGGTGTATTCGTTACACCTTTTATAATGACATCAACTTACTTCGGTGCTAAGTTCGCTATAAAAAAAGGAATAAAAGTTATAAAACCAATATTCGTAAGTATTTCTTTACTAACTACATTAAAAATTTTATTAGATATAATTAGATAACAATATAGTAGTATATAGTGAAATTTTTCAAATTTGTTAATTTTTTATTGTTCTTTTTCCCGCCGCAAAAAGAACCAAAAAGTGCAATTATAAAATTAGTACTAAATAATACTAAAATTGTTTTACCTGTAAGATAAATTATTAATTTTTGTATAATAATAGGTAATCAACCGCACATATAGTTGACATTTGATAAGATGAAACAGTGCCGTGCGGGAAGGTGCCGCAGCTCGCGGTTGACAAACTTAAAAATTTTCAGTATGTAATAAGCATACATTTAATAATTATAAATTCTCTTTCAAAAGATTATAAAGCTTCATCATAGCTTCAGCAATTTCTTCTGGATAGTCTATTTCTGTATCTATATCAGCCCAATAAATCCAATCATTATCATTATGTTCTTTTTTTATTCTATTATTAAAAATATTTTCTATATTAGAATCTAAATTTAAATTATTAATTTTATTTTTTATATTATCAGAATTTCCTATTATACCAAAACCAATATAATTATCACAATTATAAGATTCCATTAAAATATATAAATCATCTGATAAACACATCTTAATATGTGGAACATAATCATTATTTTTGAAAAGATGTTCAAATTTATCGTATGTTAATATACTATATTCATTCATTTTATTATTTTTTAAATAAGTTTCTATTTCTTGAGTAAATTGCCAATATTTTTTTAATTTATTGCCCATAGATATTACTTCTATCTTTTCATTAATAATATCTATAACACTAGTAAATATTTTTCTATATTCCTCTGCGTCCTCTACTGTTTGTATGTCTTTAAAAATATTGGCTTCCAATAGTTCTTGTATTTTTGATTTTGTCATATCAAGCTCCTTTGTATTATTGCTTATCATATTGGCATTATGTATAGTCTGTATCATAGCAGATTTCAAAAGCCTATAATCTTTTATATATTTATTATCATTATCTTTAAATAAAATATTTGAATCATGAAGAAAAGAATATTTTTCATTTTCTAAAATTTTCTCAAGCCATAAAGCTATATCGCTATGCTTCAATGTTTGAAAATTATTTCCAAGTTCTTTTTTTGATTCCTCTGATAAAGTATAAGGTTCATAGCCTGAAGGAGTGAGAAAAATCATATATAAATTTTTATAATTATCTTTTTTCTTATTCTGATAATAATCATCTAATTGATTATCCTGTTCCCCAGCGTATATTTTATTTTCTATTATAATTGCAAAGTCTTTTTTATAAGATATAAATAAATCTATTCTTCTGCTCTCCGCATACTCTTCTCTTTTTATTCTTATATCCGAATGATTTATTTTTTCTAATTCTTCAATACTCTCAAACCCATAATACCCCCATTTAAATTTATCATTTAAATAAATTAGAAAATCTTTAACAAAACTTAATTTAGTAGCTTCATTCTCTATATTTATTTCAAGAAATTTTGCAAGTAAATTACTATTATAATTCTCATGTCTTTGTAAATTTACCACATCAAATATACAAAATTGAGGAGGAAATTTTTTCATTTCATTTTTTACTTCTTCTATTATTATTTGGGGCTGTCCTAGATAACTTAAATTTGTTAAAATTTAAGTATGAAACGAAGTAAATTAAGTAAAGATAAACAA
>NZ_CALXRM010000098.1 GCF_944390845.1 uncultured Brachyspira sp. | reverse complement strand
TTCTAGAAATTTAAATTATAAGGAATACCTTCTTTTTTTAAACTAAAAGTGTGCAATATCTATGGCTCTTAAACAATATTTTCTATACACTCTGCTTTTAATAATTCTTTCATATGATATACTAATGTAACATATTTCAAATAATCTTCATCTGTTTCTAATGCTCTTCTACTTGGTATTTTTACATCTAATTTATTAAGTAATTCTTTACCATCTATTTTAGGTAATGGATAATCTTGTATAGTAATTAAAATATTTTTAATTAATTGATAATCTATTTTCATAAAACTATTCTCCTTCTATAATCTTCACTTCCTCATTGCTCAAATTATAAATTTATATATAAAATTATCAACCCCTATATATACCCTTAAATTCTAAACAAGGGCTAACAGCCCGCGTCATAAAATTAATAAAAATTTTTTGGTTCTTTTTTCAAAAAAGAACATGTATAAGATATCATATTTAATAAAAGATATCCCATACATGTTGTAAATGTTTTTTGCTTCTTTTTTACAAAAAAGAAATAGGTTTTCGCGTAGCGTGTCCGAGCAAAGCGAGGACATAAGGTACTTTTTTGCCTAAACAAAAAGTACACAAAACGGTTTGCTTTCTTTTACAGAGAACTAACCCTCAATAATCTTAATCTCATTTTCATCTAAATTGTAAATTTGATAGACGAGCTTATCTATTTGCCTATCTATTGAATTTATCTGTCTGCTAACCATAGTAACAGCATTAGGATTTTTCTCAACGGCTAACTTTTTGTTTAAAGCAATGATACTGTCAACTAAAGCAACCATTTTGTCATGCATTTCCTTGTCTTGTTTATTGTTTAAATCTAAATTAGGAAACTTAAAAGGAGATATAAATTCAGGAGTTAATCTATAAGCATTGCCCCTCAAAGCTGTACTAGTATTTGATACAAAAAACCAAAATATTTTTGAATTTAAAATAGCATAAAAATACATTTCATTAAGATTATTAATTTTTTCATTAAATATTATGCTATGTATACTTGGACCATGATAAAAACAACCTTCAAAATCATAACTAATTCTTAAACTTACCAACATATCTGGTATCATAATCTTTTTTCTTTCATAATAGTTAATGCTTCTTAAAGCAGAATATTTATAATAATCATTATCATTCATTTTGATTTTTCTAGTTAACAAAACTGATTTATATTTATTTAGATATTTATATGTTAATGGATATTTTGTTTTTAATTCTTTAATATCTATTAATGACATATTATTATCATCATCTTTATTTTTTACATATGGTAATAATAAATATTTAGCTGCTTTTAAATCCTGATATCTTCTTATAGATTCACCATAAAGAAAAGGAACTAATAAATCTTTTTCTAATTCTTCTTTTTCTTCTGAAATATTAGATTTTACTATACAAGTATTTTGATTTTCTTCTAAAATATCAAACAAATAAATATTATCATTACCTGTAGAAGAACCTTTAAATATTTTGTATGTTATTTCTGAAAACAATAATTCTTGATTATCAATCTTACTTAAGATACCTTGAACATCTGAATTATTAAAATTCCAAGAATTAGTATTTAAAATAGAATAATCAAATTTATCATACTCTATATTAGATAAATTTGTATAATCATCATTTAAATTAAATTGTTTATATAAAATATTATTTTTTTCTTTTTTAGATAAAAATAGCAAACAAGTATATGTTGTAGCATTACTAAAAATTTGATTTGTAGTAAAATTGACTATAGTATCAACTGCATTATTATTATATAAATATTTTCTTATTTTTTCTCCGCTTTCTGATTGAAAAAATTTATGAGGTAAAATATATCCTAATTTACCATAATTATTTAACATAGAAAAAGCTTTATATAAGAAAATAATATATAAATCATAATTTCCTTTTACATAATCTATATAAATATTATTATAATAATTAACAGTTTCCTTGTTAGTATCTGAAAGAGTTTGCATTCTTACATACGGTGGATTGCCTATCACCACATCGAAACCGCCGCCTTTAAAAATATTTTTAAATTCGTCCTCCCAATCAAAACAATTTATTTTATATTGCGTCTCCTCGTCAAAATCAAGCACCGACTGGCTCTCGTAAAAATCATTGCCTATTAAACTATTGCCGCATTTGATATTCTCCTCCAATGACGGTAAAGCTCGTTCATTAAATAAATCCTGATTGTTCTGTATTGACGCCGGACTCTCCCCCTCCAAACACTTCATAAGTAATGATAATTTCGTTACCTCTACCGCATTGCTGTCTATGTCCACTCCAAATATATTGTTGCGTAATATCTGCTTCTTTATCCAAATTGTTAAATCCCCATTCTCTTTTATTACATCTTCTTTTGAACCCTTAAACTTCGCCCTGTCCTTTATCTTGTTGTAATATTCAATATGATAATTAAGTAAATATTTATACGCCCCAAGTAAAAAACTTCCGCTGCCGCAAGCCGGATCCAATATTTTTATATTCGCTATCTCCTCAGGCTTCTTCCCCTTTATAGCCTCCCCAACCGTATTCGCTACTATATAATCAACTATATACTCAGGTGTATAATAAACTCCTCCTGCCTTACGCACCTCTGGTTTTAATTCTATCTTCGCACTATGATTCTTCCCTATAGTGATAGTCTTACCCAAAAACTGCTCATAAGCATTCCCTATTATCTCAACCGATATAACAGAAAACTCATAAGGACTCAAAGGATAATAAAGCTCATTAATAATCTCTTTTATTACTTTATTATCAATCTCAATACTGCTGCTAATACTGTCTTTAGAAAAATCAAACAGCCCCGAATTATACCTGCCGTCAGCATGTTCAAAAATTTTTAAAAGATTACTGTAAAAATTATCCCCCTTATTCTCGCAAGTCCTTTTTAAATCACCATACTCCTCAATACCTCTGTCTTCAGCCGCCCTCAAAAATATAATCCTATCAATAATCTGCTGAACCGCATAATTCAAATCGCGTACAGATAAATTTTTATTAAGCTTCGCAATATTAGATGCTAGCTTAGTCCTTAAACTATCAAGTGAATTAAGAAAATCAATATCAACACTTTCAGTACCTTTTTTGTTTGAAGTACCTGCAATATATTTTTCAAGCGAACCCTGTTCAATTCTCTCTTTATTAAGTATCTCATAAAGAAAATCAAATCTATTAAGATAATCTTCAAAATGAATATACTCAATCCTAGCAGTAGAAGCCTTATCATTAACATTTGGCTTTCTAGTGCAGTCATAAACGGCAAGCTCCTCAAAATCAGTGAGGAAACTTATACCGAGCTTTGCACTCCAGCCATACCTCCTAAGCTGAAAAGCAGGCAAACTGTCCTCTTTAAGATTAACACCGGGCTTCTTCGCCTCAACAAAGAAAACCCTATTTCCCCCAATACGAAATGCATAATCAGGAGCTTTAGTTTCCTTCCCAACTTTCACCTTATCTTCATGAATTACATCACGATAAGTTTGTGATTTACCCGCCCTATTAGAAACGTCCCAACCGAACGCCTCAAAGAACGGATCCAAAAAATCCCTTCTAGTCTCCGTTTCATTATAATTTTTATTTGTATACTGTGAATAATTTGATTTGAAGTTTTGAATTAAATTTTTTAATAAGTCATAAGATTGATTTTTTAAATCAGAGTTAACATAACTCTTTAAATTATTTAAATTACTTGACTGTTGACTGTTGACTGTTGACTGTTGACTGTTGACTTTCATAATATAAAACACCCCCATTATAACTTTATACTACAATACACCCAAACCGCACATTTTGCAACTAAATATAAGTAGAAAAATCACCGTAGCAGCAAACAATTATTATATTTTAATATCTATACCATCATAAAAATATTGTAAAAAATAATAATCAAAAGAATTTACATCAAATAATTTTATAATATCATCTTTTTTTTCTATAAATTGATTTAAAGTCTTATTAATACCATCTTTTTCATCAAAATTAAATTTAATAATACCAGATTCATCAATTATTTTAGATAACATTCTAGGAAGTCCAAATTCTTCTAAAGTATAGACATGTGGTGGTAAAAATACATTTTGTAAATTATTAACAAATTGAGAGATATCTATTTCATTATCTTTTAAAATACATTTTTGTAATGTATTAATATCTGAAAATAAATTATATACATCAAATGATACTACATTTTCAAACTTAAAATAATCATCTATTCCTATATAATTTTTAGTTGTATTTAAAATTTCTAATAATGATAAATTCCAATTATTAGAAATAGCTATAATAAACTTTGATATATTTAGTGGATTCTCTTTAAAAGAAATATTATATTTAATATTATATTTATTTAATATATCAAATATATATTTATTATCATTTTTCCAGTCATCATTAGAAAATGGCAGTAACATATCTATTAGATTATTATTCTCACTTGCCTCATATAATTCTTTAGTTATATTAAGCATAGTTTTTCTATCATTCTTTATTGAATGTTCATCTCTAATACTGTAAAATTTTTCTTCATCTATCATTGATATCATTTCTTTTTTAGTTTCTTCTATATTGTTTTTTTGTTCTTCAGTTAAATTATTAGATATTTCTGTATTATCTATATCAATAATAGTAGAATCATTAATATCAATATTTAATTTATATCTTTGTTTATCTGGAGGTTTTTCTAATAAATAAATATGACCTGTATAATACTCAAGCATCCTTCCAGCTCTACCTTTTATATTATTGTATGTAAATCTATCAAATTCATCTGAAGCTATTTGATTACTATATAAAACAATATTTTCAGCAACTGTATTAACTCCCTCTATAAGTGAAGAAGTAGCAATTATTGTATTTATATGACTAATTTCTTTATCATTAAAAAGCCTAATCTGTATTTGAGATAAATATTTTGGTATTTGAGCATTATGAATACCAATTCCTCTTTTAACTAATTTATATAAAATCCATTCTTTAGAATAATATAATTCTAACCATTTTAAAAAATCATTTAATAATACTGTATTGGTAAAAATATTTATATCATATTTTTTTATACATTTTTTATATATATTGTTTTTGATACCAACAACTGTATTAGTATATATAATATTTTTTTTATTAAATAGTTCATTTCTTAATAATGAATTTAATTTATCATTTTTTAACTTTACTTGTAAACGATAATCGTCATTTTTAATAATATGATTGTGTTCTTCTATTTTTACTGTATTAAAATCTGTATGATAAAATTCATTGTGCTCTATAAATGGATTTTCTGATACCTCATCAATATTAGGTGCTATAAAATATTTCTGAGTCATTTCAGAACAATAATAAAATATTATTTGCTGTAATATAGAACTTCTAATATCAACATAATTATTTGCAGAATAGTTAAACCCTATTTTATAAAATTCATCAACAATAAGTAAATCAACATTGATATTAGATAATACTTTATAATATGTTAATGCTCTTTCTTGTGTAAAAATAAATATATTTTTAAAATATATGTTTTCATTTGCTGTAGTAATAATATTATAATCATTATGAAACTTTTTATATATTCTTCTTCTAGTTTCATCAAGTAGTGCTATTGTAGGAACTATTATTAAAATATTTTTAGGTTTCTTCCTAGATATTAAACTGTCTATTATATAACTTTTACCAAAACTTGTAGGTGCACTCAATAATATATTTTTACCTTCTAAAAGTAATTTTAATACTTTAGATTGTTCTCTATGTAACACAATATAACCATTTATATCTTTTTCATTATCTAAAGAAAATAAATGATAAATTAATTGATCTTCAAAAGATGAATTTTCAATATATTTTTTTAGATATGGATATAATCCTGTCATTCTTATTAGATGAGTAAAAAATTTTATTGTATTTTCTGGTTCAAAATTTATTTCTACATTTTTATCTTTGATTATGTTCAATAAAGTAATTAATTGTTCTCTAGCTTTTTCTTCTTTGTTTTGTTTTAATAAATTATTAATAGTAGAACATTCTTTAAATAAATCAATTTTTTTTACTTCATTATTAATATTATCTAATTTCTGATAAGGTAATATAATATCTTTAAATTTTTCTCTAATACTATTTATATTTACAACAGGAAATAAAAATAAATGAAAATGTATACTTTTATAGTACTCCATAATTGAATTATTAAGTTCACTCAAGAAAATATTAGCTTTTTGTATAAAAAATTTTTTTAATTCTTCTACATATTGTTCAGATAATTCTTTATATTTTTTTGTAATATCACATTCATACATTATCATAATAGGAACATGTAATTTGTTTTTTACATATTCTAGTTTTTTTGTTTTATTTAATATATTTTCCAATTCTTCAGCATTTGATTCATCAAGATGTTTAGATTTTATAATATTAAAATTTTTAGAATCATAAGATAGTTCAAATTCTTTTTTTATAAATTTTTTATTTATATGCTCTTTTAATGATTTACAAGCTTCATCAATTGCATTATCTATATTACTATAAAATTTACTTTCACCAAGCCATAATAATAAATTATTATCATCAAGAGTTATATGAACACTATCAAACCCCTTAGCATAATCATTAGAATTTTGCTTATAATATATTTTAGGATTAAGAGGAATGGCAGAATAATATTCCTTAAGTATACCATATAAAAATATTTCTCCTATTTCTGCCATATATTTATCTATTCTAATATTTTTATATGATTCTTTCAATATAAGATTCATTTTTCCTTTATTTATCAATGATTCTTTTTCTGTCATTGTTAATGCTGTTTCACTTATATAAATATTTATAAAATCAATAACTTTTTCTAATGACCAATCATATTCTTCAAAATCATTAACTAGACCAAGTAAATATCTATTTTCAAAAAACACATCATCAATAACAATATCAAAAAATAATTCTTCTTTATCATGATAATTAGTAAATGTTTTTTTAAATTCCATAAATTAAACAATCATATATATTATTTTTACAGTTACATATAAATTATAAATATTATAGTAAAATAATCAATTAATTTTTATAATATATTAAAAAATCATAGTGTAATAAACCAATTGTTTTTACTAAACTATAAAATTTATTATAGCATCAATAATATTCATATTATTTTCTAACAAATTTATAAATAAAAAAAGGCAGCCATTATTCATAGCCGCCCTTTTATTTTTTTAATAATATTTAACAAATTAATAATAAAAATATTTGAACTAAAAAATGCAGTCTTTTTGGTTCTTTGGGTCACCACCGAGTAGGTGCCTATTCGGCAAAAGAACTGGGGGTTGGGGCAAAGCCCCAATTAAAATATTAATTTTTTTTAATATTCAAATATAATTATCTCACTGCCTCAGCACATCTAGTACATAACTCTTTATGCTCGCTGTCTGTTCCTACACTGTCATAATGTCCCCAGCAGCGTACACATTTTTCATGACTAGCTTTCTCTGTCTTAACGAAAGAAACGCCGCCCTCTATAAATGTATCGTCCTTGCTGTCAGAAAGTGTTACTTTACTTACAATGAATATCTCGTTTAAATATTTTTCATATTTAGTAAGTAATTCTTTAGTTGCTGGTTCTTTAGTGCATATTGTTACATAAGCCTCTAAAGATTTACCTATTGTGCTATTATCTCTAGCTCTTTCAAGTGATAATAATACATCATCGCGTACTTTAAGAATTGAAGCCCATTCTTTTTCTAACTCTAAATCAATTAAATTGTCATCAGCTTTAGGATATAATTCTAAATGTACAGAAGAAGCATTTTCTCCTTTGTAGTATCCCCAAACCTCATCAGTTGTGAAAGGAAGTACTGGAGCTATTATTTTTACTAATACATCTAATATTTCAACAAGTACAGTCTGAGCACTTCTTCTTGAAACAGAATCTTTTCTATCACAGTATAATCTGTCTTTGATAATGTCAAAGTAAGTAGCAGAAAGCTCAACAACACAGTAATTTATAAGTCTTTGATAGAATAAATGGAACTCATAACCATCGCAAGCCTTCTCAGCAACTTTTATAAAACTATGAAGTCTTGATAAAGCATATCTGTCTACAGGAAGTAAATCTTTAACTTCAATCTTTTCTTTAGTGAAATCAAAATCAGAAATATTTCCTAACAAATATCTGAAAGTGTTTCTTATTTTTCTGTAATTGTCAGCAATAGCCTTCATCATGTTATCACCAACACGTGCATTGTGAGTGAAGTCTTCACTTATACACCAAAGTCTTAATATATCAGCACCGTATTTGTCAATAACTTCTAAAGGTGAAACAACATTGCCTGCACTCTTATGCATAGCTCTGCCTTGTTCATCTAAAGTCCAACCATGAGTTACAAGCTCTTTGTATGGAGGTATTCCTCTTATAGCCATAGAAGGCCAAATTGCAGCTTGGAACCAACCTCTGTATTGATCACCTCCCTCTAAATATATATCAACAGGGAAAACTCCGTCTAAATCTTTATTAGTTTTCTGTGCCGCAAAAGATGATACACCAGAATCGAACCAAACGTCCAAAATATCCTGCTCTTTATCAAAATCAGTGCTTCCGCATTCACATTTAGTACCTTCAGGAAGTAAATCTTTAGCCTCTAATTCAAACCAAACATCCATTCCTTTAGTTTTTACTATTTCAGCAAAATGTCTTGTAGATTCAGCAGTTAATAAAGTTTTTCCGCAGTTCTTACAATAGAATGCAGGTATAGGAACTCCCCAAGAACGCTGTCTTGATAAACACCAGTCAGGACGATTCTCAAGCATTTTCTGCATTCTTTCATGTCCCCAAGTTGGATACCATTTAATATTATCTAAAGCTTTAACTGTTCTTTTATCTATATCATCATGTGTCATATCCATAAACCACTGAGAAGTAGCTCTGAATATCAATGGATTTTTACATCTCCAACAAATAGGATAACTGTGAGTAACTTTTTCTTTATGGTATAATGAACCATTATTTTCAAGTATCTCTACTACTTTAGGATTTGCATCTCTTACTTTCATTCCCTGCATTTCTGGGAAATCGCTTGTATATCTTCCAGCTTTATCTACTGGACAATATATTTCAAGTCCGTAATTCATACCAGTTTGATAGTCTTCCATACCATGACCAGGTGCAGTGTGAACTATACCAGTACCTGAAGTAGCCTCAACATAATCAGCAAATACAACAGCAGATTTTCTGTCTTTTATAAATGGATGAGCTATTTCAAGTTTTTCAATCTCTTCCATAGATACCGGAATCATATCTCTGCCTTCTGCTTTCATATCTTTTTTAGATAGAACAGTATCAACTAAAGAAGTTGTCATTATTGCATATCTTCCGTCTATTTCAACAGCAACATATTCTAAATCTCTATTGAAAGCACAAGCCATATTTGAAGGCAATGTCCAAGGAGTAGTAGTCCATATCATAACATCAACATTACCATCTAATTTATCATTGATTTTATTTAATACTGGGAATCTTACATAAACGCTTGTAGAAGTATGATTATCATCATATTCTATTTCAGCTGCAGCTAAAGCAGTTTCACAATCCATACACCAGTGAATAGTTCTTAAACCTTTATATATGTAACCTTTCTCTACTAATTGTGCAAATACTTCAACTATTTCAGATTCATATTCAGGCGACATAGTAAGATAAGGATTTTCCCAATCTCCCATTACACCGAGTCTTTTAAACTCTTTTCTTTGAATATCAATATATTTTTGAGCATAAGCACGGCATTTTTTTCTCATTATAAATTTAGAAGTTTCTTTATATTTATCTCCTAAACTCTCCTGAACTTTCAATTCTATAGGCATACCATGACAATCCCAACCAGGAACATAAGGAGAATCAAAACCTTTAGCAGATTTATATCTTACAATAATATCTTTAATAATTTTATTCAATGATGTTCCAATATGAATGTCTCCATTCGCATAAGGCGGTCCATCATGTAAAATACATTTAGGAGCACCTTTTCTTAATTCTCTAAGTTGTTGATAAAGTTTTTCTTCTTCCCATTTTTTTATTATTTTGGGCTCTTTTTCCTTTAAACCAGCTTTCATAGGAAAAGCGGTTTTAGGCAAATTAATAGTAGAACTATAATCCATCTTATTTTTTGCTCCATTGATTAAATTTTTCTTTAATAAAGTTTTTAGTATATTATAAAGATATACAATTTTATACTATAAGTAGGAATTTTACAAGTTATTATTTTTAATAATTTTGTTTAAGAGCCATAGATATTGCACACTTTTAGTTTAAAAAAAGAAGGTATTCCTTATAATTTAAATTACTAGAA
>NZ_CALXRM010000097.1 GCF_944390845.1 uncultured Brachyspira sp. | reverse complement strand
AAGTAATTAGTATTTAATTAGATTAAATAAATCAAAATAGTGAGCCCGTAGTAACTTTAGTTGCTACGGGTTTTTTATTGGTTAAAAGAAATAAATCGAAATATAAAGCCCGTGGAATTTTGTTTTCTGCGGGTTTTTTACTTTTTTATGAGTAATAATATTATAATAGTATTGATTTTTTATATTTACATTTTTATATTATGCAATTTATAAAATAAATTCACTATATTATATTTTATTGACTTTTGTTATAAAAATGTTAAATTATAGAAAAATTAATAGGTCATATTTAATATATTTTTTTAAAATTAAATATATTTGTACTTGACAAAAAAAACTATTGTATTATTATAACTAAAAAATTATACGAATTATGGAGTAATAAATGGAAGAGTTAGAATCTATATATTTATTAAATGAATCAGACTTATTAGATAATGGATATTTTGCTAAAAAGTTTGATGATGACGATTTTGATGATGATGATTATGGCGATAATGATAATTACGATGACGACGATGATTATGATGATGATGACTACGATGACGATTTTGATGATGATGATTTCGACGATGATTATGATGATGATGACTACGACGATGAAGACGACTACGATGACTATGATGATGACTATGACGACGATGATGATGACGATGATTCTATAGATTTTGAAGACGATTTCGATGACGACTTTGATGATGATGACGATTACGATGATGATGATTATGACGATGACTATGATGATGATGATGATGATTACGATGATGACTATGATGAGTAATTAGTTTTTATTATATAGAGCAATGCTGATGATTTTTATTGGTATTGCTCTGTTATAAAAAGGTTAGCTGATGTCAGAAAAGAAATTCAAAAAATATAATAAAGAAAATAATAATAACAAGAAATTCTATAGCAATAATAAAAAAAATAAAAATAATTTCTACAATAAAAAAAAGTATAATCACAACAATCAGTATAAATTTCAAGAAAAAAGCATAGAGGAATATGAAAGGAATTATCTAAAAAAACGTATGAAAGAGGACGTTGAAAGACCTTTATGTCCTATATGTAATGAGCCAATTTATATCATAGAAGAAGCCATAAGACATAATGGCACTGGTGAATTAGCTCATTTTGAATGCATATTGAAAGAGATAAAAGAGAATAATTTATCAGAGATGGAAGAAGAAGATAAAATAGTTTATCTTGGTTCTGGTACATTCGGTATTATACAAGAAAGGCAAAACGGTAAAAATTCAAGATTCTTTGTAAGAAAAAGAATTAATTACGAGAATAAGAAAGTAAAAAAAATAGAAGATGATGCAGATCCTGAAGAGGAGGAGTTATTTAATGTATGATATACCTCAAGGGTTTTCATCTGCTGCTGTCAAATCTGGTCTTAAAAATAATGATTATGATTTAGCTATCATAAAAAGTGATCCTCCAAGTGTAGTATCCGCTCTTTATACTACAAATAATTTTCAGGCTGCTCCTATAGTCTTTTCAAAAAAGAATGATAAAAATAATATAGATTTATTAATAGTTAATAGTAAAATAGCCAATGCTTTAACAGGAAAAAAAGGTTATGATGATGTTGTTCAAATAGCTAAATATGCTTCAGAAATTTTCAATATAAAAAAAGAGAATATATTAATGGCTTCTACTGGAATTGTAGGTGTAGAATTAGATACTCAGAAAATAAAGAACGGCATAAAAATAGCAAGTGAATCTATTAATGATAATTTTGATAATGTTTCTAGGGCCATTCAAACTAGGGATAAATTTAATAAGATATATACTACAGAATTAGAAGTTTCAGGTAAAATAGCTAAGTTTTATGCTGTTGCTAAAGGAAGTTCCATAGTTCACCCAAATATGGCTACAGTTTTACTTTTTATATTTACTGATTTAAGTGTAGAGAAAGAAACTTTAAATAAAGCATTTAAAGAAGCTGTTGATAAAACATTGAATAGAATATCAATAGATGGAGAGACTTCCACAAATGATATGGCTGTTATTATGGCCAATGGGGCAGTAAATAACAAACCTATCACTGAAAAAAATAAAAAGTTATTTAAAGATTTAAAACATAAATTAGATGAGATATGTGCTTATCTTGCCAAGATGGTAATATTAGATGGTGAGGGCATAACAAAAACTATTATAGTGTCAGTTAAGAGGGCAAAGACTCAAAATGATGCTTTCAATATAGCTAAGAAAATAGCCACTTCAAATTTAGTAAAAATATTATTCCTTTCTAAAAATCCATATTTTGAAAAGATTTTATCTCCTTTGGGTAATATGAATATTAATATAAACAATGTATCATTATATATTAATGACATTGAAATTTATAAAAATGGTGAAATTAATAAAGGTTATATAAATAGTTTAGATAATGACAGAAAAGAAAATTATATAACTATAGATTTGGGTTATAATACCAAATATGAAGATTATTATTATTTCACAGATTTAACTCAGGAATATATTTCCATACATTCTTCTTATAATATATAAATAATTGATTTTCTAAAACTATTTACAAACATAATATTTTTTGTATAATTATATTATGGCTAATAGATATATTAATGTACTGAATGATTATTTTGTGAGATATTTACTCTCATCACCAGACAGTAGTCCTATACTTCTTGACTTTATCAATTCAATAATGCTTGATTCTAATATGAAAACCTTTAGATCAGTGGAGATATTGACCCCATTTAATTATAAAGAAAATTATCAAGATAAAGAAACAATAGCAGATGTAAAGTGTATAACTCAAAATGGTACAGTTGTAATTATAGAAATACAATTACAAGGCAATTCAAGATTTCCAGAACGTATACTATATTATTGGGCATCTAATTATAGTAAACTTTTAAAACATGGCGAGAAGTACGATGCTTTAACTCCTGTTATAAGTATAAACTTACTTAATTTCAATTTAGATGATAATGATTCTATACATTCTTGTTATATGATTTATGATACAAATAACAAAAGATTATTAACAGATCATTTACAGATACATATATTAGAATTGAAAAAGTTTAAATATGATTTATTAGAACCTGATTTAAACTGCTGGTTAAAATTTTTCACTATGAAAGATAATAAGGAGGATATTATGTCTGATATAGTAAAGGAAAAACCTATAATGGAAGAAGTACAAAGAAGGTATAATAACTTTATTAAAAATAGATTAATGATGAATGAATATGATAAAAGACAAGCATATTTATACGGAAATCAAATAATGCTTGAAGAAGAAAGAAGATTAGGCAGAGAAGAAGGTATTAAAGAAAATCAAATATCTATGGCTATAAATATGAAGAATAAAAATATGGATATTGAACTTATTAGCGAATTAACAGGATTAAGCACAGAAGAAATAAAAAACTTGTGAGTTCCTGACATTCGTTAGAATGGCAGGAGCTTATTGACGAACAAGTTTTTTATAAATAAATTAAAGAAATAAAAAACTTGTGAGTTCCTGACATTCGTTAGAATGGCAGGAGCTTATTGACGAACAAGTTTTTTATAAATAAATTAAAGAAATAAAAAACTTATGAGTTCTGACATAAAGCTTTATTCACAATCCCCCCTTTATTTTTATTGATTAATTCTAAAGTTATAATTTAAATTAAGTTTATTGCTGAATAAGAAATTAAAGCCCCGCCCAAATGTTAATTAGATTTAAAAATATATTTCCCGCACGGTGAACAAAAATTAAGAATATAATCAAAATTTTAATTACAAACAAATCTATATTTTTTTGTTTTATTCTGCGTGCGGTATAAAAGCTTTAAATTTAAAAAAACTTGGGTGGGCAGCTAAAATAACAGTAATGATTGTAAAGAAAAATGATTTAAAAATGTCAGAAATAATTGAAAGTATAAAGGGTGGGCAAATGTAAATTAAATTTAAAATCTTAAATTACATTTCTCTTAATTTATTCTCCATAAGCATATATTTTAAAATCTCATTAACTCGTGCGGTATGTTCTGCCACCAATTTTAAAAAAATTTGGGTGGGTGCTGTAATTTATGATTCAGCTTTAAAATATAATTAAAACTAAAATTCAAAAAATAATAACAAAGCATAAAGGGCGGGGTATGTAAATAAAATTTTAAACTTATTTTTTATCAACTTTTCCCGCAGCAAAAGTTGCAAAAGTGCCAAAATATATTTTATTTGAAACCTTATTATTATGAAGTAAATATTATATTCACAATAATAATTAATTAAAATGTTTAAAAAATCTAAAATTATAAGGATATAAATAAATTAATAATAACTTTATTGACTTTTTAATACTTGCATACTAAGAATTTAGTAAACTTATAATAACAAAATAAATTAAAAACTCTAAAAGGCAAATATAATTAAGTTTTAAAATTTCTTATGTTAAAATAATTGACATAAAATATAAATATTTTATTTAATAGATAGAGAGCAATCAGCAATCAGCAATCAGCAAGTTTAAATTTTTTCAATAATATATTTTCATTAACTTTTTCTATACTAATATTGGCATTGCATAATTTTTTTAATTTTGTTTATAACATTATCATCATAATTTTTTATAATCAAAATAATAATTTAATTCTGTCAAGAAAAAATTTTTATATAAAAACAATTTATAAGGAGTTCTTATTATGAACAAAAAAAGTTTTTTAATTTCAATTCTATGTTTATTATTTATTTTCAGCTGCAAAAATAATAATACAAACCCTGATAATACAGAGCCGCCTCCTACAAAAACAGACTTTGAGGAAAAAATAGAATCATATCAAAAGGATTTTTCTTTTGGTTCTACAAATGAATTTATAGCAGATTTATCCATAAATAATCAAACCTCATTTGTTGAAACGGCGGCTGTGGGAAATCATTATGTAGGATATGACGGTAAATCTTTATATACTGGTACGGATAATAATAGATATAGGTCAGAAACAATTTATTTGGCTGAAGAAGTTACTTGGAATGGTGTAAAATATCTTGTAAAAAAAGAAATACCATTTAACATTGAAGATATTAAAACTTTTCTTCCATCAGCTGAACCTGAAAAAATTACTGTAAATGATTTAACTAAAGTATATGAAAATGCAAATGACTTTAGATATTGCACAAGTTATCCTAAAAATGTTCAAATTAAGAGATATTTTGTAATGTTTGGTATATGTTATTTTGGGTTGATACCGCCTGAAGCTTGATTAAAATATAATAATATATAAAGAATTGATAATTCAAAGGGTTGGGTATTAATTACATTCCCCGCCCTTTATTCTTTATAGTATATTTTTCAAATTTTAACTTTAATTATATTAATAACTTGATAAGAAAAAGCATACCCACCCAAGTGATGCTTAAATTTGAAATCCATTTAACGCACGATTAACGAATTTTAATTATTTAATAAATTTCCATTGATAATGCAGTTAATTTTTTAGGTTTTATTCACCGTGCGTAAAGTTTATTTCAAGCCATATTTATCTTGAATCTCTTTTATATTTTCTCTAGCAATATCATAGTTAGGGTCTAATTCCAAAGCCTTTTTATAATCTTTTAAAGCTTCATTGTACTCCTCTAAATTTTCTTTAGATACTCCTCTGTTATTATAAAAAGCTCTATTATTAGGGTTTAACTCTATAGCCTTATCATAGTCTTTAATAGCTTCTTCATATTTACCTAAAACATTTTTAATAATTCCTCTGTTATTATAAACATCACTGTAATCAGAGTCCAACTCTATAGCTTTATCATAGTCTTTAATAGCTTCTTCATATTCACCTAAATCAGCTTTAACACTTCCTCTGTTATAATAAGCAGCACTATAATTAGGGTCTAACTCTATAGCTTTATTATAATATACTATGGCTTCTTCATATTTTCCTTCAAGACAAAAAATATTTGCATTATCAAAATAATATTTTGAATCCATACTAGAATCATTATCCTTAACAACTGACATAAAATTTCCTAATATAAATTTATTGAAATCATTATAATATAAAAAAAATTTAATACTATAATAATTAACATAAAATATTACGCACGGTTAACTAAGCTCTATATATAATAAAGATTAAAATTATAAATCTATCTATATTTTAAATGTTATTCTGCGTGCGGTGTGCGAATTTTAAATTTAAAAAACGCTTGGGCGGGCGTTATAATTACAATGGAAAACTATCAAGAAAAATAAAATAAAAATAACAAAATAAATTTAAATACCTAAAGGGTGGGCAAGTGTAATTAAATTTTAAAACTTTATTTACATACCCCGCCCTTTATTTTTTAAGGCTTTATTCTGTTATTATAATTTAAATTAAGTTTATTGCTGAATAAGAAATTAAAGTACCCGCCCAAGTGTTTATTAAATTAAATGCTAAAATATAATAGCAATATATTAAAAACTATGATATTATTTTAATTACACATAATTTGAAAGGGTTTGAATAAATGAAAAATATCGCTATACTTGGAAGACCTAATGTAGGCAAATCCACTCTATTTAACAGATTCGCAGGAAGAAGAAAATCTATAGTTGACCCTATGGCTGGAGTTACCAGAGATATAAGCATGGCAAAAACTTATATAGATGATATAGCTTTTAATGTTTTTGATACAGGCGGACTTCTTGATGTAAGTGATGATACTTTAAATGAAAAAGTAAGAGAAAAGGCATTGAAAACTGCGGCAGAAGATGCAGATATTTTATTGTTCTTAGTAGACGCTCATCAAAGCCACCCAGATGACAGACATTTTATTAATATGGTAAGAAAGTCTGGAAAACCTATTGTATTGGTTATAAATAAAGTAGATGCTGATTCTCATAATAATTTGATAAATGAATTTTATTCTCTAGGTATAAATGATATAGTTGCTATCAGTGCTGAACATAATAACGGTATTGATGATTTGAGAGAAAAAATTCTTGAAGTGCTTGAAAGAATAGGTGTTGATTTAGATGCAGAAAGAGAAGCCTCAAAAACTAATGAAAATAGTGATGAAAATGATGATGAGGCAGCAGAAATTGAAGATTTTGAAGAAGAATATTATGAAGATGATGATTATATTGACGAATCAGAAGATGATGAAAATTATGATAATAAAAAAGAAAAATCAAAACAATACAGACTTGATGAATATATAGCACAAAAGAAAATCATTAATATAGCTATAGTTGGAAAACCTAATGCAGGAAAATCTACTTTATTAAATACATTAATAGGAAAAGACAGAAGTATTGTTTCTAATATAGCAGGAACCACTAGAGATGCCATAGATGAAACATTCAATTTTAAAGGCGATGATATTTGTCTTGTTGATACCGCAGGAATAAGAAAGAAAAAAAATGTTAATACCGATGTAGAATATTACAGCGTAAACAGAGCGATAAAAGCTATAGAAGCTTCAGATGTTTGTATATTAATGCTTGATGTTTTTGAAGGCTTAACTGATCAGGATAAAACTATTGCCAACTTAATAATAGAAAGAAGAAAAGGAATTGTAATAGCAGCAAATAAATGGGATATAAGAGATAAAGAAACTACTTGGAATGATTATGAAGCATATATGAAAGATACTTTCCCAGTTTTGAATTATGCTTTTTATGCAAAAGTTTGTGCTACAAGAAAAAATGATGCAGAAAAACTTTTATCATTGGCTGTAAGAGTAGCTAAAACAAGACTTCAAAGATTTGAAACTCATGCCCTTACAGAAACTATGGTTAGAGCTACAAGGGAATATTCAATATCAGCCGGCGGAAATCCATTTAAAATTTTCTATGTTACACAAACTGGAGTTAATCCTCCTGCATTTGCTATATTCTGTAATCACCCTCATAAATTAAATTCGCATTATAAAAGATATTTAGAAAATAGATTTAGAGAGATGTTTGACTTTAGAGGAACACCTGTAATTCTTAATTTCAGAAAGAGAGGTAAAAAATATGATAGTTAAAATTTTAGTAAGTATACTTGTATCATATATAATCGGAGCTATACCATTTTCATTTATAATAGGAAAAATAAATGGTCATGATGTTAGAAAAGAGGGCAGCTGTAATCCGGGTGCAAGTAATGTTTTGCGTGTATGCGGAAAGAAAGCAGGAATAGCAGCTTATATACTTGATATAGGAAAGGGTATGATCGCTGTACTAATTCCATCATTTATTTTATCTAGTATAATATCAATACATAGTTATATATTAGTAGCTTGTGCAGTGGCATCAATACTTGGACATGTATTTTCTATATTTTTAGGATTTAAAGGCGGTAAGGGAGTAGCAACAAGTGCAGGTTCTATGTTCATGCTTGCACCTGTAAGTTTGCTTCTTACTATGGTATTTTTCTTTATAGGTTTATTTGCTTCAAGAAAAACTGTTGCAATAGGTTCTACAGTTGGAGCTTTGGCTTTTCCTATAGTTTTAAGCTTATTATATTTCAAGGCTAATTTTTTATATAAATTATTCTTTAATATTAATTATGTGGTTCTTCTTCCTATAGCTATACTTTTAGCAATATTCATTATAATAAAACATATACCTAATTATAAGAGAATGCTAAAAGGCGAGGAGAATAGTTTCTCAAAAAAATAAAAAGTGAGTGGCACCCTTACGGGTGGCATAACAATAATAAAAAAATAGCTGGCAACTTATACTTATAGGTTATCAGCTATTCGTTTATTATTTTATTTATCTTTCTTTTTTATTGTTACAGCCATTAAAGATAATAATATTGATCCTATTCCAAGCGGTATAAATATTAAAGCCCAAGCAATTTCAGAAAAAGGAAGTTTTATATTTCTTGGTTTGTTTGGATCATACCATAATGTTAATTCGTCTTTTACTTTTCTAAAAGGATAATAGCTTTCCATAGTGGTATATAGTTTTCCGAACCTTTCAGTTTCATAGCTTATTAACATAGTGCTTTCATATTTATTTTTTCCATGTTTGTAAACTCTTTTTGTTTCGTATTTTTCAACAATGCCTATAGTTTTTTTATAATTTTTTGATGCGATAACAGTAGAAGTAATACTTATAACTCCCAAAATAGTAAGTATAGCCCCAACAATAAAGATTACTAAAGCGGTTAATTTTATATTCATATTTTAATCCTGTTATAATTATAAATAAATCGCCTTAATAATCAATAGTTATATTACAATATGGTGGATTAGAAACTAACGTCGCAGATATGCGTGATATGTTTGCTATACAATTTACATTCCAATATGGATATATTAGAAAGGCATAAGTAAAAGCAACGCCTATCCATTATCATCAATTTACATTCCATTATGGATAGATTAGAAACATTCCAAAAGATAATTTTATTATAGATGATTTTTTGCATTTATATTCCAGTATGGATAGATTAGAAACATGCTATAAGATCTATAGAATATACTTACTAAAAAATTTATATTCCAGTATGGATAGATTAGAAACAGATAAAGCACTTCCAAATACTACTATAACTTTCTATTTTATATTCCAGTATGGATAGATTAGAAACTCTATTATAATAATCTACTTTGTTATTATTAGACACCTTTATATTCCAGTATGGATAGATTAGAAACATATTCAAAAACATTAAAAAAAATTGCTTTTTTCTTCTTTATATTCCAGTATGGATAGATTAGAAACCTAGTATTGATGTTCAAACTTCTTTTGAAAGAATGCCTTTATATTCCAGTATGGATAGATTAGAAACCTGCGTATCTTCGCCCTATCCCTTTTGAGTAGCTCCTTTATATTCCAGTATGGATAGATTAGAAACCTCCCCCTGCGTTTGCTCCTCCTCCGCTTGCTAAGAGCTTTATATTCCAGTATGGATAGATTAGAAACTGTATACCAGATGAAGAAACATTACCATTAGATTATCTTTATATTCCAGTATGGATAGATTAGAAACATAACAATGTCGTTGATCATTTAATTAATTCACTTCACTTTATATTCCAGTATGGATAGATTAGAAACAAAAAAGATTGTATAAATTAGAAATAGAATTATGATAAAATTTATATTCCAGTATGGATAGATTAGAAACCAATAATCGTCATCGTCGTCATCATTCTCGTACTTATTTATATTCCAGTATGGATAGATTAGAAACGCTTAAATGTAGATAGATTTATAAAAGGTAAGGCTGATTTATATTCCAGTATGGATAGATTAGAAACATCTGGTTGACATTTTAAGAATTCATTATTTATTTTATTTATATTCCAGTATGGATAGATTAGAAACTTTTAGTACTCTTAATGATGGTTTTGATATTATTAAATTTATATTCCAGTATGGATAGATTAGAAACACTCATTAACAAAAAATATGTAGGAGGACATAAAATATTTATATTCCAGTATGGATAGATTAGAAACTTTTAGTACTCTTAATGATGGTTTTGATATTATTAAATTTATATT
>NZ_CALXRM010000096.1 GCF_944390845.1 uncultured Brachyspira sp. | reverse complement strand
CAGAACATCCGCTAGATAAGTTTTGTAAGGATAAACATATTAAAAGAGTTTATAGTCCAGTCGCTAGTCCTTGGTATTGCCGCAGGCACGCAGAGCGATGGTGTTGTAGAAAGTACACATAATCGGGACCAAAAAGAATTTTATGATTATTGTACAAAAGAATTAACTTTAGAGAAAGCTAATCAAAAGTTAAAAAAATATAATAAGTTTTGGAATTACAAACGAATACATTCAGCTTTAAATTATGATACACCTATGTTATACTTCAAAAAGATAAGGAATACTTAATGCAATATGTCTGGCTCCTGTGCACCTAAAAGTCATTCTAGTAGCTAAATCTACAGCAGTAAATTGATAATAACGTATTTCACCAAAAAAAGCATATTTAACATCTATTTGTACTTTTTCGCCTGCTTCTTTTATATAAAAAACATGCTTTCCTTTATGTTTCTTTCTTATTTTTCTTTTTTTCTTTTGATACAAGTGATATTCTTTTAATATAGTTTCAATAGCTGTAGTACCTATTTTTATATTTTCTTTTTCTAATAATTTCTTTATTTTTGTTTTACCATATTTATATTTCTTACGTATTTCTATTACTTTGTTAATAATCTTTTTATTTCTAACTTTATTAGGACTATTTTTAGGTTTCCTACTTTTATTTTCTATACTATCTGTTTCTTCTAATTTTTTCTTCCAATAGTAATAAGTTCTAATGCTAATATTAAATTTTAAAGCCTGTGCTTTTTTATTTTTTGTTTTACTAATAATTTCTACTATCTTTTTTTTCTGTTGTGTATTATACTGTTTCATAGGTATTCCTTTTGGTTTATTTGTAGCAATTATAAATTATAAGGAATACCATCTTTTTTTAAACTAAAAGTGTGCAATATCTATGGCTCTTAAACAAATAATTTATTCCTATTTACTTGCAAAAAAATTATTTATATTTTAGTATATTTTATATTATTTTTTTAGGAGGAAATAGGTTTATGAAAATTATTAATGTAGGTATGAATAAATTACATTCAGCACTTTTTGTAATTTTGCCTATAGTTTTGGTTGTAGGATTTTTATTGTTTTCTAGTGTAACAATAGTTTCTACAGGTGAAGTTGGTATTAGAAGCAGATTAGGAAAAGCTATATCTGAAGAAGAACCAGGCCTTCATTTTAGAGTGCCTTTTATAGATACTATAAAAACTATGGAAGTAAGAGAACAAACAGTAGAAAAAACTTATGCAGTATCTTCAAAAGATATGCAAACTATATCAATGACATTAAATGTTCAGTATTCTATTACAGGAGATGCTTTAGAATTATTTAGAAAATTTGGTACAGATTATAAGAACAAATTAGTTAATCCTAGAATATCTGAAAGTTTGAATGCTGTTTCTGCAAGATATACTATAGAAGAATTTATAACAAAAAGAAATGAAATGGCTGGAGAGCTTTTAAAAGAGGTTATGAGTGATTTTAAAGATTATGGTATCACTGTTGCTGCTTGTTCTATAATAGAGCATGATTTTTCTGATGAATTTGATCAGGCTATAGAGAGAAAATTAATAGCTTCTCAAAATGCTTTAACAGCACAAAATGATTTAGAAAAAGTAAGATATGAAGCAGAGGCAGAGGTTACTAAAGCTAAAGGTATAGCAGAAGCAAACAGAATAATGCAGGAATCTTTAACACCGCTTTTAATACAGAGAATGTATATAGAAAAATGGGACGGTAAAATGCCTCAAGTTTCAGGTTCCGGTGTTACCCCTATGATACAAGTAAAATAATGTTTAATTTTCTTTTACATAATATAGCGGATTTGATATTTCCAAATCATTGTATAATCTGCGGAGACTTAATGCGAAGCAGAAATATGAATTATGTATGCATTGATTGTATAAATAAAAATTTGGATTATATACATAGAGATGGATATATAAGATGCCCTAAATGCGGAAAAGTTTTAGAGAGCAGAAAATCAATATGCAGTTGTAAAGATGAAGAACTTTATTTTGATGAATGTAGATCCATGCTTCATTACAATGATCATACACTAGATTTAATTCATAAGATGAAATTTGAGCATAGATACCTATTATGCAAAGACTTTGGTGCTATGCTCAGTCATTATTATAAATCTTATATAAAAGGATATAATGCTTTGACTTTTGTGCCTCTTGGAAAAAAGAGATTTTTGGAAAGAGGCTACAATCAAAGCGAGTTAATTGCTCATACAATATCAGATATTTTACATGTACGATTAATCAATAATATTATATACCGCAAAAAAGAAACAAAAGCATTAAGTTCTTTAAATAGTAAAGAAGACAGACTTAATATGATAAAAAATGCATTTGTTGTAAATGAAGATTTTAATTCTAAAAAGAAAATAAATTTATTAATAATTGATGATGTATTTACTACAGGTTCTACTTTAAATGAACTTTCAAAAGAAATAAAGAAACTTGAATGCATAAATAAAATAGGAGTGCTAACAGTAGCACGTGCTTAAATAGTAATACCAAGAAATTTTATTTACATTGCCCGCCCTTTATTCCTTACAGCTTTATTTTGAATTTTTATCTTAATAATTCTTTATAGTTTAATTAGAAATTATAGCACCCGCCCAAGTGTTAATTAGATTAAAAATCCATTTAACGCACGGTAAACTAAATTTTTAATATAATAGAATTTGAATTATAAATAAATCTATATTTTTATTATTATTCTGCGTGCGGTGAATAGATAATGAATTTAAAAAAATCTAGGGTGGGCAGCTAAAATAACAGTTTAAATTTATAGGAAAAAATAATATAGGAATATCAGAATATATTTAAAGCCTAAAGGGTGGGATTAAAAATAAGTTTTAAACTTTGTTTACATTGCCCGCCCTTTATTCCTTACAGCTTTATTTTGAATTTTTATTTTAATAATTCTTTATAGTTTAATTAGAAATTATAGCACCCGCCCAAGTGATGATTAGAGATTAAGAATTTATTTAAGATACTATAAATAAAAAATTATATATTTTTTTGAAATGCTATTCTTTCTCCATTATTGCTTTTTAAATATATTATTCCGCATCTTGTAAAACCATTTTTTTCAAGAAAATTAAGCATAGGTTTATTGTCTTTGTATGTATCTATTTTTATATTAGAGCATTGTTTGAAGCAGTAATCAAGACAAAATGAAGCTAATCCTTTTCTGCCATTTAAAGTTGCTATTCTGTGTATAGTACCATATTCTTTGTCATTAAGCCAATTACCGTCATATATCTTATCATAGTTTTCATCTTCTCCAATTACAAAACAAAATGTTCCTATTATAGTGTTGTCATCATCTAAGCAAACATAACTGCTGTCTTTTCTTATATCTTTTTCTACATCTTCTCTTGAAGGGTAGCCATTAATCCATTGATTAGGATTGTTATTTTCAGCCATAAATTTTCTAGCATAATCAAATATTTCTAATACTCTGTCAATATCTTTAACTGTTGTTTTTCTTATCTTCATTTTTATTTACTCCATTTATATTTATGATTAATTTTGTTGATTTTTATTATCCATTTTTAAATAATCAAAAATAGTTTGCATATCTTTTTTAGTTAAATCTATTTTTGAAAATAAATCGGCTCTATTTTGAAAAGTTTTTATAATACTTCTTTGTCTTCTGTATTCATTTATATTTTTATGATTTCCTGATAGGAGTACTTCAGGGACTTTCATATTATCTATTTCTTCAGGTCTTGTATATTGTTCATATTCCAAAAGACCATTCGAATTTTCTTCAAAAGTGTCGCTTATAACAGATTCTTTATTATTCATAACATCTTTATATCTTGAAATAGCATCAAGAAGAAGCAAAGCAGGAATTTCTCCTCCGCTTAAAACATAATCACCTATACTAATGGATTCATCACAATACTTTTTTTCAACTCTGTAATCTATCCCTTCATAATGCCCAAGTATCATAGTTACATGTTCTTTATTGGATAATTCTTTAACTTTATTTTGAGTTAATGTTTTTCCAGAAGGAGAAAATATTAAAGTATGACCTTTATCATGAGAATCAAAATATTTTTTAAATATATTATAAGTCATAATCATACCTGGGCCTCCGCCGTAAGTATAATCATCACATTTCTTATAATTCCCTTCGCCGTAAGCTCTCATATCTACAATGTTTAAATGAATTTTTTGTTCATTTATAGCATTATTAATTAATCCTATTGATATAGGACTTTCATAAAATTTTGGAAAAAGTGTAAGTATATCTATTATCATTTTTGTATTATACTTTATAGATTTTTATATATCAAGATATATTTATAAATGTTTGTTTTAATTGCTTGTATTAAATCATCAAAAAATATGTTATAATTATAGAAATAATAAAATGGGTTAAAAATATGCAGGAATTCAAACTTATACAAAAAATTAAAGAATTAACAAATAATAACAATACAGATAATATAAATATAGGCGATGACTGTGCCGTTATAAAAAATATCAGTGAAAATACAGATGTGCTTGTAACTGCAGATATATTGGTTGAAAATATTCATTTTTCTTTGAATTACTATTCTTTTTATGATGTAGGCTATAAATCAGCTCAGGCGAATATTAGCGATATTATATGTAAGGGTGCTTATCCAAAGAATGCCTTTATTTCTCTTTCTATACCGAAAAAAATTAATGAAGAAAATATACTTGAATGGTACAGAGGTTTTTTAGATGCTTGTAAGCCTTATAATATAGAGATATCAGGAGGAGATATTACAGGCTCTAATGATTATTTCTTTATATCAATTACATTAATGGGTACTGCTGAAAAAAATAAATCCATACTCAGAAGTAATGCTAAAATAAATGATAATGTTTATGTGCTAGGTTTTGTAGGGGAAAGTGATTTAGGATTAAAAAAACTTTTATCTGGAAATTATGATTATAATGATGAAAGTGTGAAAACTCATTTAAGACCAAAACTATTTTATGATAAATGGCAGAATATATTATATAAATACAAAATAAATTCATCAATAGATATAAGCGACGGACTTTTACAAGATGCTTCTCATATTGCTGAAGAATCTAAAGTTACAATAAATATATATGAATTTTCTAATTGGCATTTGGTTAATAGATTTTTTGATAATTCAAAAGAAGTATTAAAATCTATTTTAACAGGCGGAGAAGATTACGCTGTTATTTTTACAAGTGAAGAAGAAATACCAGAAGAAAACAATTTAATAAAAATAGGAAAAGTTACAGAATTATCCAATGAGTTTATAAAATTTATAGACATTAATAATCAAGAAATGCATTTTGATTCTTTAGGATTTGTTCATTCTTAAGTACTTAAATATTTAAATACTGCTTTTTTATATTAAATACTTGTAAAATCTATTTTAAATTACTATACTATAGTATGATATTTTTTATTTAAGGAGATGATATGAGAGAAGTAGTTATAGCTAGTGCTGTAAGAACTCCAGTAGGAAAATTCTTGGGTTCATTTTCAAATGTATCAGCAGTAGAATTAGGTACAATAGCCGTTAAAGAGGCATTAAAAAGAGCTAATATAAAACCAGAACAAGTAGATGAAACTTATTTTGGCTGTGTTATACAATCTGCACTTCTTCCTAATGTAGCAAGACAAGTATCAGTTAATGCAGGAATACCAGTAGAAAGTCCGGCATTAACTATAAATATATTATGCGGTTCAGGACTTAGAGCTGTATCTATGGCAGCACAAATGATTAAAGCAGGAGATGCTGATATAGTAGTGGCAGGCGGTACTGAAAATATGAGTATGGCTCCTTATACTGCTTCAGCTATGAGAGCAGGTGCCAGAATGGGAGAAACTAAGATGCAGGATACTCTTTTGAATGATGCTCTTATATGTGCATTCGAGCATTATCATATGGGCGTTACTGCTGAAAACATTGCTGAACAGTGGGGAATTACTAGAGAAGAACAAGATGAGTTTGCATGCAGAAGTCAAAATAGGGCAGAGGCTGCAATTAAAAGCGGAAGATTTAAAGATGAAATAGTACCAGTTACCGTAAAAACTAAGAAAGGTGAAATAGTAATTGATACTGATGAGCATCCAACTTTCGGTACTACTATGGAAACTTTATCTAAATTAAGACCTGCATTCAAGAAAGACGGAACAGTTACTGCAGGAAATGCTTCAGGTATTAATGATGCTGCTTCTGCTGTTGTTCTTATGTCAAAAGAAAAAGCTGATGAATTAGGAATTACACCAATGGCTAAAATATTAGGTTACGCTACTTGCGGTGTTGAACCTAGAATAATGGGAGTTGGTCCTATAGAATCAAGCAGAAAGGCGTTAAAAATGGCTAATCTTACAGTTGAGGATATGGATTTAATAGAAAGTAATGAAGCTTTTGCAGCTCAATCCATTGCAGTTGCAAGAGAGTTAAAATTCAATATGGATATAGTTAATGTTAATGGAGGAGCTATTGCTTTAGGTCACCCAATAGGAGCATCAGGAGCTAGGATACTTACTACACTTTTATACGAGATGAAAAAAAGAGGATCTAAAAAAGGTCTTGCTACACTTTGTATAGGCGGCGGTATGGGTACTGCTTTAGTTGTTGAAATGTAAATTAATTGGCATAATCTTTAATATTTATGAAAGGGATAATTCTATAAAAGTTTTATCCCTTTTTATTAAATTTATTTTGTGGAATTATATTTAAATCTTCTATTTTCTGATATGACTCTTCCTACAGCATTCATTATTAATCCTATAGCAAAAGATAATGCGGATAATATTAGTATGCATATAGTAAGTATGGCAGTTGGGAATCTATCAACTTTCAATGTTTCAAAATATTCTATAGTTATACTTATTCCTAAAGACATACCTATAATAAAAAATATAATGCTTATTATATTAAAAAACAATAAAGGTTTTTCTGTCATCATTAAATAAATTATAGTAAATAGTATTCTAAATCCATCTCTAAAAGTATTAAGTTTAGAATGAGAACCTTCAGGTCTTTTAAAATATTTAGCAGGAACTTCTCCTACAGGCAAACGCATTTGTAGTGCATATATTGTTAATTCGGTTTCTATTTCAAAACCTTTAGAAGCAGCTGGAAAACTTTTTACGAATCTTTTTGAAAATATTCTATAACCGCTAAGCATATCATTAAATCTTTTTCCAAATAATGTATTAGCAAAACCTGTGAGCATAGCATTACCAAAAGTATGACCTTTTCTATGTACATCTTCGTCTACAACTTCACGAGAAATATTAAGCATATCAAGTTTTTTATCTAAAAAGTATTGTATATGCTTTTTTATTTCAGATATATCATACTGCATATCAGCATCAACCATAATATATATGTCAGCTTCAATATCCGCAAAAGCTCTTCTAACAACTTCGCCTTTACCTTGATAATTAACTTCAGTAACTATTGCTCCAGCTTCTTTTGCTAATTTCACAGAATTATCTTTGCTGTTATTATCAAACACATTTATTTCAGCTTCAGGCAAATATTTTCTAAATTCTTCTATTACCTGTTTAATGGTTATTTCTTCATTATAACAAGGTATTATTACTGATATTTTCATTTTTCATCTCCTCTTAATTCTTTAATAAATTTTTTGAATCCTCCTCTGTCATATATAAATGATATGAATAAGATTAAAAGTAAAATACTAATATGTACTATAGGATAAATATATCTATAACTTTGATTAACAGTAGCGGCTGGTAAAAACAAACAATTCACTATAATTGTAGATATTCCAGAAAATGATATAGAAAAACTGAGTACTAATATATCATTTATAATATGTTTTTTTATAATTAATATACTTATAATAATAAATAATAATACAACTATCAAAACATGTAAAATTATGTTGAAATTAGGTAGTACGTTTGATAATAATATATAAATTTTTTCTCTTAAATTTGTAAATTTTATTCCACTATTTTCTTTATACCATTTAGAATTATAAAATTCCTCTCCTGTTTCACTTATTTTAGATTTTGTGAATAATCTTTCTATTTTATTTTTGTATGGATAATCTTGTATATATTTTGAATTAAATGCTGTATATTTTTGTATTAATAAAGCTTTTGAAAAATTAAAAATATGTTTTATATAATTGATAGGATATTTTAATATAGATTTTATCCATATTATTTTTATTTTTCTATCATATTTTATGATACCTCTAAAATTATCAGCGAAAGTTTTATTTTTATAATATTCATTTTTGAAGTCATTAAAATCTTTTCCATCTCTATACATATATTCTGGTATTAATGATTTATCATTTGCAGGAACAATACAGCCTGCTATTTGTAATAAGTAAATATGATATGATGTAGATGAATTTATATTTTTTATGAATAATCTTGGAAATATGAAATATATCCCCATTAATATAATAGCATTCACAAACATTATGGCAGCAAAAGAAAATAAATACTTTTTTATATTTTTAATATTTTTAGTTTTTAAATAATCATAAGTGAACCAAATTAAGATAGGATATATTGTGACAATAAAAGTGTGTCTATGCATCATACTTATAATTAATGTTAATAAGCTAGAAATTTTTAATATATTTTTTACTGTGCCATTATTGATTGGAATTAGACTCATAAATATAATTATAGAACATGAAAAAAATAAATATAGAGTAGCTGTAAAATCTTTAAAATAATTAGCATTATTAAAAAATACTATATATAAATAGTTTATTAAAAACAATAAAATCACATATTTATTTTTAAATTTTAAATACAAACCTATAATTATTATTGATAATCCTAAGTACCATAATAACATATTAATGAAAAATAAAGGCATCATAGTAAATCCAATTTTATCTAAAAATTTTATAGATAAATCTATAAAAACCGGATGCCAATTATCACTAGCATTAAATAGACCGTAAAATATACTATAATATAAATCATAAAAATTAAAATTACCAGGATAAAATAGCCAATATTGAAAAGCAAATAATAATATTCCGATAATTTCTATTTTATTCACAAATAAATAATCATTTTTATCCAAAGTTTTTTTGTATTTCCAATATTCTTTAAGAAGATAATATCCCATACATAGCAAAATTATAATCATAATAATTACTATATAATAAAATATATCAAAATTTATCATCAAGTAATATTGAGTATCTATTTTATCATCATATTTTAATTCTTTTTCTGATATTAAAGAACCAAAAGGAGTACCAAATCTGTCATCCATTTTAGCCGATTTTATATAGTTTGGTAAATTATTCAAATAAGGATAAACATCATAAATATTGCTGTTTATAAATATTTTACTGTAATATTTAATTTTGAAATTATATGTGTATTCACCGTTTTTTGATGATACAAGATTAAAATCAGACAAATATCCAGTTCTATCTTGTTTTCCTAAAAATGCAGTTATAATTATTATAAATATAAATACTGCTATTGATATAATAACAAGATTTCTTATTAATTGTTTATTTTGAATTAGTATATGATTTAATATATTTTTATAAGAAATTATTTTTTCTCTGTGAATAAAAATAATGAAAATTAATGCTAATAGTCCTATTACCAATAGATAATTATTTATATATAATTGATAATTAATTTTTCCAATGTTATTAACATTATCTATTTTTTTAGAAGAAGTAAATATTATACTATTTCCTGATTTTAAATATAAATTATCTGATACCTGCTGTATATTTAAATATCTTACATTGATGGTTCCAGTAGGATAATAAAATCTCATTACTGGTTTAATAGCTCTTTTACCATATTCAATATCTAAAGTACTAATATATTTTTCATATTTATCAGTAATTTTATCTGTATTGGGTATAACAATATTTTTATTAATATCATCTAGTTGATATTTTATATTTCCTGATATATTACCTATTTTTTTAGCTTCTAATGTAACAATATACTTCTCTCCAACAGAAGGCTCTATATCATATCCTAATATACTATAATAATTGTTATCGTTTGAAATTGTAACTGTTTTATCAGGATTATTATAAATTGATCCATTTTTGTTTTTATGATTGACTAATTTTAAATTAGCATTATATCCATAATTCTTTATATAATCAGGTTTATTTTTTAATTGTAACTTTGAATTATATTTATATATAACATTATCTGAAAATAATCCCTTACCTACTACTCTGGCTCTATAAACATAGCCTGCTTCACTTTCAGCAATAAGTTCTAAATCTTCTAAACTAGCTTTATGGTTTAACTGTCCAAGTATAAATAATAATACTAATATAGCTAATATTGAAACAGAAGATATTTTTAATATTTTTAGAATTAATTCTTTTTTATCTTTAAAAATATTAAAAATCAGTTTATAATTAAATAAAATATATATAAATGCTAATAATGCTATAATTATAATATAAGGTTTCAATTTTAATTTATAATTAATGCTTTGTATTTTATCATCATATCTAAGTTCTCTTGTTGAGATAAAATTACCAAAAGGACTGCTGCCTTTTTTATCAAATGTTATATTTTTGAATTCTATAAGGTTCTTACCTACATAAGCAAATTGAGGGACATCAAAAATTACATTAAATATATCATTATTTCTAAATATTTTGCTATAATATTTTAACCTAAAATCATAATAATAAGCATTTTTTTTAGATAAATCTTTATTTAATTTGAATTCTGACAAATATCCTATTCTATTAACTGAGCCTAATATAGTCAATAATAATGTAATTATTACTAAAACAAAACTTATAATTAATAAAATCTTGTTAAATTTATTTTTCATAAATTACTCCATAAGATACAGAGATAGTATCCAGATTGATTAAAATATTTTTGCAATAAAGATAAATTTTTTTTAAGAAAGTAAGATTTTATATATAGATTTGTTTGTTTGTTTGTTTGTTTGTTTGTTTGTTTGTTTGTTTGTTTGTTTGTTTGTTTGTTTGTTTGTTTGTTTGT
>NZ_CALXRM010000095.1 GCF_944390845.1 uncultured Brachyspira sp. | reverse complement strand
TAAATTATGATACACCTATGTTATACTTTAAAAAACTAAGGAATACTTAATGCAATATGTCTGGCTCCTGTGCAAAATACTAAATGAATTTTATTATTAATTTTACTATTTCAAATAAGATGATAATATAAGATAAGCTCCGTATTCAAATCTTTCGTCAGCAGCTTCAAATTTTATTTTTATTTCTGTTTCATCTGAATTGGAAGCTCCGTAATAAATACTTGATACATGTATATATACATTAGCTTTATTGTATGAATCATGAAGTAAATAATAATTAACAAATCCTCCGTCGCCGTCATCTTTTTCTAAACCTAATTTTGATACAGCTCCTCTTATTGATCCTACTGTAGTTTTTGAAGGAATTTTTTCAATTAACTCATCTTTTGTTTCTAATGAAAGCTGATTGAAAGGCTGAACTATATCATAATCGGAAAGCTGATCTCTCCATTTTTCTATTAAAGATTTTTCAATTTCTATTGGGCTTACTAAAGTTATAAGGGCATCATTTTCTATTTGTATTTCTTCATCTTCAGAATTATTGAAAGAACCGTCTTCCATATATCTGAAAGTTTCTATTAATTTATTGTCTTTGTCATATACTCCCCATATAAGCTTAACAGCGAATGCCTTCATTAAAGGATTCTCAAAAAATATTTCTTTCCATTCTGTTAAAGTCCATTTCCTAGCGTCCATAAATACTAATTGTAAACGCTCTGTTTGAAGTTTTAATACCTTATTTATTTCGCTTTTTAGTTTTGATAATTCTTTTTTTGGAATCTCCGGAAAATCTTTAGGTAATGTTTTGTATTCTTTATTTTTTATTTCATCAAATATTGATATAGTAAAATCTGATTTCAATGTTATTTTGAATTTTTTACCTTCGCTTTCTATTATTCTAATTCCGTCTTTATTAAAATCAAAGTCAGGTATAATTCTATCTGCAAATGCTTCTTTTGTGATTTGAAGTCTTCTAGTTATATCATTCAAAATTCCAGAACATGTATTTCTTACACTTGTTTGTTTGAATTTTCTTGATGCTTCATATACAAAAGCTAAAGCCTTTTTATTGGCACTTAATGCAAGAGCTTCAAGCATAAAGCATGCCAATTTAGCCCTATTGCTTGCAATGTCTTTAGCCTTATTATAAACTCTTTCAAGCTGAATACTGTTTCCAAATATGCAGTAAGGATAAAGTATTCCTTTTGTTTTATTGTCGCAATTCCAAATATTATATATATCCTCTAATGCTTTATCAAAACTTTCTGTATCTAAAGCATTACCTATTAAATCAGCATTTCTCAATCTGTAAGCTTCTTTTATATCTAAGTATTCACCTATAATATATCTAATTACTTTAGCATCTGCATAATTAGTTTTATCTTTAATAAGTACATTAGATATTATCGAATCATCTATAAACGAAGTAGTTTTATCAAATTTTTTATTATAATTTTTTTCTACAAAGGCATTAATTTCTTCTACGGTCATGATAATGAAGTCCTTTTATTTTATTGATAATATTATAATGAAATGATTTTTAATTCAATTTATATATTTTGTATAGAATTTATTTAATGTATACTTAAAAGATTTCAGTATATACTGAAAATTTTTAAGTTTGTCATTTTTTTATTCAACTTTTTCCCGCCGCAAAAAGTTGCAAAAAGTGCAAGGATAGAATTAGTACTAAATCATACTAAAATTGTTTTACATGTAATATAAACTATTAATTTAAGCTAAAATATAGCCCTTTTGCTTCTTTGGGGCACCAAAAGAAGTGGGGTGCGGGGCAAAGCCCTGCAGATATTTAAAATTTAAAAAAATTATTTTTTACAAAATATAATTGTTTAGGTATATACAAACAAGTAGGGTAGCTCAATAAGAATAAAAAAATTAAGCTATGATACTTAAATATAAAAATGATAAAATATAGCTGTTTACTATTTACCTAAAATTATAAAGAATTTTCATCAACTTCAGTAGCTTGTAAACGTGTTTTTAATTTATCTATCATATTGCCTTCTACTGCACGCTGAAACTGTATAGCAACATCTTTATTCTTTGTGAATTTTGGTATGGCTTTCGATATTAAATCATTTATACGTTTATCAGTTTGAGTCATATCATATATATGAGCAGGCAATGCTACTATTAAAGTTGCTCCTTTACTTTCTATAGGGTTTCCTTGAGATAATAAAGAATATATAGTAGGGCTTTCTGTTTCTATATATGAAAGTATTTTATTGTAGAATATACGTCTTTTATCTGTAGGATTTAAAGGCACATCTGTGTGAGGCTTATCTGATGTATTAGGTACTTGAGTATTAACTGTATTAGCAGCAGGAGCATTTTCAAATCCATAATCATCGCTGGCTTGAGAAACTGCCTGCATATTAATTATATCAACAGGACGTATCAAATTATCAGTATTAAGAAGTAATAACATACGCATTTCAAATATAGTTCTAGGATTTGAGGCATTTCTTATTCTTTCTTCTACTAATAATATATAATCAAGTATTCTTTCTATTTCATCATCATTGTAATGATTGGCAAAAGTTTTTAAATCATCTCTTTCATTTTCAGTTATTTCTAATAGCTTTATATCATCAATGCCGCTTTTTATCATAAGAACAACACGCATATATTCTATTATACTGTTTATAAAAGTTCTTGGATCAACTGCTTCTTCAAATAATTTTTTTACGAATTCAAAATAAGTTTTTTTATCTCCGGACATTATAATATCAAAAAACTCTTTAACAAAAGAAAAATTATTTCCGCCTACAACAGCATTAACATCAGCACTTGTTATGTACTTTTTATCTGTAGTGTATGCTATCATTTTCTCAAGTATAGTTTCACTGTCGCGTACTGAACCTCTGGCCTGTTTAGCTATTAAGAAAATTGCTTCTTCATCATATTTAATATTTTCTTTATCAAGTATGCCTTTTAATATTTTCTCTAAATCTTCTATGCCTAAAGATTTAAAAGTATATTGCTGACAGCGGCTTCTTATAGTAGGAAGTACTCTGTCTGCTTCAGTAGTAGCAAGTATAAAAACAACATGTGCTGGAGGCTCTTCCAAAGTTTTAAGCAAAGCATTAAAAGCCTCATTAGTTATCTGATGCACCTCGTCTATGATATATACTTTATATTTTCCGGCAACCGGAGATATTCTTACATTTTCAATAATGGTTCTTATATTTTCTATACCTCTGTTGCTTGCACCGTCGATTTCTATAACATCAAGAGGAGTACCATTTTCTATTTGAGTACAAGAAGGACAAACTCCGCAAGGCTTATCAGTAGGGCCATTAACACAGTTTAGGGCTTTAGCTATAATTCTAGCAAGAGAGGTTTTACCAACTCCATGAGCACCTGAAAAAAGATATGCATGTGCTATCTTCTTTTGAGCTATACTTTTTGATATTGTCTTTGTGATATGTTCCTGACCTATAACTTCTTCAAAAGTTTGAGGACGGTATTTTCTTGCAATTACTTTATAGTTTTCAGCCATATTTACAATGTTCCATTTAAATTATTTTTTGTATTATTTTAAGCTATTTTAACAGACTATATTTATTTGTCAATTTAAGTGTTTATTAAAAAATTGATTAAATAATCATTATTCCCGTTCTTTTATTATAACTTCTTCTATGGTGTCTCCAGCCTGTTTATTTATTGCTTTCCTTATATCTTTTCTTATACCTATTATATGACAAGGAGTTTGCATTTTCACAAGTATACCGTTATATTCAAATCCGTTAAAATAGGCAGTCACTTTAACACGCCCTTTCCCAAACTTACATCATAAGGAAATTCTATATAAGCAGCGTCCATATCAGGTACTTTCTTTATTACTGCATTAAATTTATATTCTTTGTTGTTTATCATAAAATAATTATTTATGTTCAAACCATTTGCATTCAGTTATTTCCATATTGCTAAATACTGCTTTGAAAGATGAATTTTCAGGACTGCATGCATATATTCCAAATGGTATTTCATCATCAGCTTTAAATAAATGAAATATTCTCATTTGTTTGAAAGTTTTTCCGTCTTCGCTGTACTCAATTAAAAAATCGCTTTCCCTTCTGCTTAATCTGTAATACATTTCTTTTATAGAAGCTGATATATCTTGAGTAGCCCAATCAGAATAACCATTATTTGTAACTACACTTCCTAAACGCTGATAATTTTCATTCTCATATTCTATAGAAGCCTTAAACCAATTTTCACTGTCTATGTAAATGGCAACTCCGCATTGATCGAAACGATGCTTACTTTCAAATACAGTCTTTACTATAAATGAAAAATATTTTTCTTTAGTCTTTGTTTGAAGTACTGGAGCATTGTCATTTCTAAAACCGTAATATGTTCTCTGCCATAAATCTGTATTAGGTTCTGTATATATTTCTATTTTTTTATCATCTATTAATATATCTTTTGGCTTTCTAATCCAATATAATTCTTCTTCTAAAAAATATTTATTCATAAAAACTCTCTAAATAAAAATAATTTTAACAAACTTACTTTATTTGTCAATTTAAGTGTTTATTAAAAAATTGATTAAATAATCATTATTCCCGTTCTTTTATTATAATTTCTATAGTATAAAATTATACTTCTAATATATAAATTTTATATTATTATATTATAATATTATAAATATAATATAAAATAGGAGAAACTTATGAAAGTTACTTTTGAATGGAACACTGATATGGAAGAGGCAAAAAAGATGGCTTGTATTCTTGCCATTTTTGAAAACTCAGATGGATCAAAAGGTATTGGGTACACAATGTGGGATCCTGATGATAAATGTTGGTTATCACATGATTGTACACCTATTGAACTTTCAAAACCAATTGCTTGGATTCTTGATGAAGCCTTATTTCCTAAAGAGCTTGAGTGAAAATATATACTTCAATTCCAAATGCTGGAAACTTTAATATAGTGCCTTCTATATCATAGATATTAATAGCTGTAAATGTAATAAATTTCTTATAAAGGAATTTATAAAAACAAATACTGGTATTGGGGCAAGAATTTTGAGTAGGTTCTAGTACTCCATTGTGTTTATATATGTGGTTATTAACTTTCAAAGAAAAATCTTAAAAAAGATGATAACATTTTTCTATTTTTTATCATCAATCAATATATCTTTCTGCTTTCTAATCCAATATAATTCTTCTTCTAAAAAATATTTATTCATAAAAACTTTATAAATGAAAATAATTTTAACAAAGTTGCTGTATTAGTCAATTTTTATACAATTATAGAATATAAAAAGTAATAGATTATATAATTTACTTATATTAAATATATCACAAAAAATAGATATTTATATGTAAAATATAATTTGGTAATGTGTTTTTATATAAAATAATATACATGCTTTGTTGAATATAATGTTTATAATATTATTTTTTTTCATCACTTTAATAATAAATATAAAATATTTTTTGTTTTTTTAGTATTGACTAAAGTTGATAAATTTAATATAATACTTATCATGGTTATTTATGTTCACAATCGACAATCGACAATCGACAATCGACAATCGACAATCGACAATCGACAATCGACAATCGACAATCTTTTTTTTATAAAAAAATTTATGCCTTCTTTCTAAAGGGAGTGTTATCTGATGAATAATGAATATAATGAAATGTATAATAATATATTAAATAATTATGATGAGTACCTCAAAATAGTTGATATTTGTCATAATTTAGCAGTAATAAGAATTAATAATCTTATTAAAACTTTTGGCGGATACAATTTTGAAAACGAATGTTTTTATAAAGAAATAAAGAATGATAAAGTTTCTTATGCAATTGATATATATTGCGATAAGATTGACAGTTCATCTTTAATAATACATTCTAGCAAGGGATATGATGATTTGGAAAGAATTTTGAAGAAAGAAGAATGTATTCATGGATTTACAAAATCTGAAGATGAAGATACAATATATAGAAAATTTGCCTTTCCAAAAGATGAAAAGAAACTTTTGTATATAACAGAAAAAATTATTAATATACTTCAAAAAGAAGTTGGTTAATTTTTTGAAAATATACTATCTATTTTATATATAACTGTATATAGTGTATTCAAATATTATATTTACTACATGAAACATGTACACTATATTAAAATATTGTTCTAATTTACATATTTTTAATCAATAATCAAAAGCGTCCTCATCTATATCCATGTAATTTCCGGCATAATTAGCTTTTTCTTTTATAAGCATTAATTTTTTAGGAATCTCCATTAAGAATGATGATGGTATTTGTTCCATTATTCCGCTGCTTACTCTGCGTTTTTTTGAATAAGTTAAATAAAGTTTTCTTTTTGCTCTTGTAATGCCTACATAACAGAGTCTCCTTTCCTCGTCAATTCCGCCTTCTTCTTCAAGTGAGAAATAATGAGGGAAAACTCCTTGTTCCATTCCTGTGATAAATACAACATCAAATTCAAGACCTTTAGCATTATGTATTGTCATAAGTGTTATAGAATCTTCTTTTTCATCATTGGTATTTATATCTCTGTATAATGTATTTTCTTCCAAGAATGTTATTAATGTGGCATCAGCTTCCATTGATTTATAATCATAAAATCCTCTGAAAAGTTCTCTTATATTTTCTTCCGCTGTTATAACTCTGTCATTGCCTTCGCTTTTAAATATTGAAAAATAATCAATTTCTTTTAAAAATTCAAAAAAGATATTTTCTATATTTATTCCTTCTTCATTGATAATATCTTCTTTTATTTTCAAAGCATATTCATTTATTATATACTTGTATGCTTTGATATTATTTATTGCTTTCTTGCTTAAATCAGAATCTTCAAGTATATCAATGGCATTGAATAAAGTTAATTTTCTTGAGTTGGCAAATGTTTCAAAGTTGGCTATAGTTTTTTCTCCTATTGCTCTTGGAGGAGTATTAATAGTTCTCCTTACGCTGAAATTATCTCCGAAGCCTGTCATCAATCTTAAAAATGAAATTGAATCTTTAATTTCAATTCTTTCAAAAAATCCAACTCCTCCTATTATCTTATAGCTTATAGAATGAAGTCTTAATTCCTTTTCATAAGCTCTTGATTGGCTGTTTGTTCTAAATAATATAACTATATCTTTTGCTTCAAATCCATGATCAAATAAAGATTCTATTTCATTAACTACGCTTCTTGCTTCTTCTAAATCGCTGTAGCAAATCCAATTTTCTATTTTAAACTCATTAGGTTTATTTGAAAATACATTTTTTTCATGTCTGTTTGTATTATTTTTTATAACGCTTAAAGCGGCGGCAACTACATCTTTAGGACATCTGTAATTTTCTTCAAGGCGTACAATTTTTGTATTTGGATAATCTTTTTCAAAATCAAGTATATTTAAAACATTAGCACCTCTGAATGCATATATACTTTGATCATCATCGCCCACAACTGTTAAATCATTTTCTGCATCCTGCGTTAATAACTTTATTAATTTATACTGCTGAGGATTGGTGTCTTGAAACTCATCTACCAAAATATATTTAAATCTATTTCTATAATAATTTAAAACCGTTTTTTCCTGTTCAAATAATTTTATTGTATTTAATATAAGATCGTCAAAGTCCATTACATTTTCATTAATCTCATATTCTGTATATTTTTTATAAACATTTTCAAATATATCTCTGTCAAATGTAATACCGTCTTCCATTTCATTTTTTACATCTGATATAAATTTTCTCATTGATTTTTGAGTAATATTTTTTGGTACTTTTTCATCTTTCATTATTTTTTTTATTACTGACAATTTATCGCCTTCATCTAAAATAAGGAAGTTAGATTTATATCCTATGCGATGTGCATTTTCTTTTAAAATTCTTAAGCATGCAGAGTGAAAAGTTCTTATGAATAATCTGCTTGGTTTTATATCTGGAAGCAAGTCGCAAACTCTTTGCTTCATTTCATTTGCTGCCTTATTTGTAAATGTTACAGCTAATATATTTTCCGGAGCTACTTCAAGTTCATTGATAAGATAAGCTATTTTTCTTGTGATTACTAGAGTTTTACCGCTTCCCGCACCGGCTAGCAAAAGCAATGGTGTTCCTGTATGTAGAATTCCTTCCTTTTGAACTTCGCTTACATTTTGAAGTATATCCATAATTAAAACCTTTATAATTAATATTTGAGAAAGTATTATATTGTATATTTATTTATATGCAAGTTTTATAGAAAAATAAAACTAGGGCGAGGTACTAGCCGTACGGGCTTGCTGAACGGTAATGCTTTTTCTTACAGAAAGTACAATGTACGTTCGGGATAATGCATTTTAGTTCAAACATATTTTAAATTTAATAAACGCTTGGGCGGTGCTTTAATTTCTAATAAAGCAATAAAGAAATTTAAATTATGATTTAAAAATATACTATAAATAATAAAGGGCGGGTACTAGCCGTACGGGCTTGCCGAACGGTAATGCTTTTTCTTACAGAAAGTACAATGTACGTTCGGGATAATGCATTTTAGTTCAAACATATTTTAAATTTAATAAACGCTTGGGCGGTGCTTTAATTTCTAATAAAGCAATAAAGAAATTTAAATTATGATTTAAAAATATACTATAAATAATAAAGGGCGGGTACTAGCCGTACGGGCTTGCCGAACGGTAATGCTTTTTCTTACAGAAAGTACAATGTACGTTCGGGATAATGCATTTTAGTTCAAACATATTTTAAATTTAATAAACGCTTGGGCGGTGCTTTAATTTCTAATAAAGCAATAAAAAAATTTAAATTATGATTTAAAATATACTATAAAGAATAAAGGGAGGGGAATGTAATAAAAGTTTTAAAGCTTAAATTACATTTGCCCACCCTCTAAGTTTATAATTTAAATCTGCAATATAATTTTTTATTTCTTTACCACTTAATTAGAATTTATTAGAACCCACCCAAACGTTATTGAATTTGATAATCTGTTCACCGCACGCAGAATAAATTTAAATATAAAATAAAATTAGAATTTAAATTTTATTATAAAATAAAGTATTATTAACCGTGCGTTAAATAGACTTCTATTATATCAATCCTTTATATCTACATTATAATCTTTCAAAGTATCAAGTATTAAAAGCATTGAGATTTCATCTTGATTTGTTAAATCGTATTTATCTATATTGATTATGTTTTTTATAGCATTCTGACTTCTTCCAGATATAAATAAAACATCATCATTTTTTAAAGCAGGCATTATTCTGCTTAATGAGTTTACATTCCAGAAAATTATTCTAGGAAGTTTATAATTATTTTTATTAAATAGTTCTTTCCAATATTCAAAATTAGTTTTATTTCGCATTTCGCATTGATTAAACTCCATATCAGAAATTATTATTATATATTTAGGAAGTTCTTCCTGCGGTACATGATTTTTTACAGCAGTACCAAGTAAGGCTTTAAATACTGAATCTATATTTGTACTCATGTCAATAGATGATCTTAAAACATAATTAACTACATCAACAATATTATTTATATTTGATATATCATGCATTTTAGAATTACCGCAGAAATCTATAAAGTGATTATGAAATGCAGAATTATTTAATTGTGCTATATATATTCCCAAAGCCACAGAACATATTAAAGGCTCACCATTCAAAGCCATTCCCATACTTCCAGATACATCACATGCCACTATTGCATTTAAATTATTATCTCCAAAAATGTTTGGAAGATTTTTCCAAGTTAAATTAAATTCTTCTCTTCTAGTTTTTTTCTCTTCTTCAGCACAGTCTAAAATCTCTCTTATAACATCAAATGGAGTTAATACGCTTGTATTTAATTTTACTTTTCCTGACTTTACATCTTCAAAAAATTGTTTGTATCTTTCTTCATCATTTCTAATAAATGCTTTTGAGTATTTTCTCATAGCAAGCGAAGGAACTAAAGAATAATTAAATGTATAATCTTTTTCTCTTAAATTATTTTCTATTATTTTTATTTTCTTCCTTAAAGCAGATAAAGTTTTTCTGTATTCTTTACTCTCCATATTTAAAAGTTTTATTAATTCTCTTGCAATATTTCTTGTGTTTTTTGATGAAGTATTTTCGCTAGGAAGCCATTTAGCAAGAAGCGAAACATTATCAGTAGTTTTATCTTTTTCTAATTGCTCTAATATTATATTTTTTGTAAACTCAGAAATATTTTTATTTTCTCTATTCTCATACCATATATAAATAATATCGTCCCATCTTCCAAGCTCTGGTATAGTTTTAAGAATTTCTATTGCAGTGAGAGTATGATTTTGTTTAATCATAATATTAATATATTTTCTAAAAACTTCCCTCTCACCAATGCCATTTCTTATATCTCTTAAATACATTATAGATTTAGCTGTAAGTTCAGGACTTTCTCTCCAAGCATCTATAAAATATTTTAACAATTCATCATCTTCTTTAAATCTGCTTGCTCCCATAGTGGCAAATAAATCTATTACACTGCTTAATGATGAAATATTAGTATCAGCGAAATTCTGTGTATAAGTTTTATTAAAAGAATTTTTAAGCAAATCTAAAAAAGACATAAAATAATTCTCCTATAATAAAAAATATTCTATGCCTATAATTAAATAAGCATAGAATTAAAAAACTAGACACGATATACACCATTAAAAATGGCTAAAGGAGTTGAACCTTCTTACTTACCAGAAAATAAATTGCTGTTCGTGTCTAAAAAAATATTATTTCAAAATAAACACTAGACACGATATACCATTAAAAAATGGCTGAAGGGAGTCAAACCTTCTATAAAATGGAGACTTTATTAAATTGTTGTTCGTGTCTAAAATTATTATTGCAAAACAAAAAACTAGATTCCATTTAATCCAGACTGTGGCTTAAATATATTGCTGTTGGAATCTGTTTTTAATTATATTACTGATTATTAATTTTGTCAATATTTTAAATGTAAATGTTATTGTTTAAGAGCCATAGATATTGCACACTTTTATTTTAAAAAAAGAAGGTATTCCTTATAATTTAAATTACTAG
>NZ_CALXRM010000094.1 GCF_944390845.1 uncultured Brachyspira sp. | reverse complement strand
AATTATGATACACCTATGTTATACTTTAAAAAACTAAGGAATACTTAATGCAATATGTCTGGCTCCTGTGCAATTAAATTTATATTATCATACCATTATTATTAATATTATTTCTTGTAAATTGTATAAATATAAAATAAAAAGTCAATGATAATTTTTTATACTATATTTGTATAAAATGGCATATAAATCTTATACTTGTAAAAAAATATATTTTGTATATAATAAAATAATATAGTAAAAATGTTTTTACTAACGAATTCTAGGGGGATTATGGTGAAAAAAACAGCTTATATTATAATTTTTATTTTGGCATTAATTTTTTATAGCTGTTCAAATTCTAGTCAAACAGATAATACTAACATTCAGCAACATACTAATACATTAAATACAAATAATACTCCGCAAAAAGAAAATGCTTATTTCGATATGAAATATGTTTATAAAGCAGTCAGAGTTAATCAAACTAATTTTAATAATGCTTTGCTCAGTTATTATCAAGATGTTAAATATACAAATATTATAAATAGAAATAAAGATTTCCTTAATAAAAAACTTGTTGGTGATAATGATATAAAAAAATATGCTATAGATTTTATTTCTAATACTTACCATAATCATTATGTAAATGAAATGAATTCTGCAGATTTAAATACTGATGATTACTCTTATTATTATGCTTCAGAATACAATCATGTAGAACAGAATTTAGCTCTAAAAAAGGCAAGAGATTTACTTTTAAGTATAAAAAACAAAGATCCTGAAATTTACTTAGCTTTATTCTTATCTCGTTTAACTACTGATTCATTATATTATTTTGATGATATGCAAAATTATTTACAGGAATGGAAGAAATTAGGCGGATCAAATATTAATATGATGATAGGTATAGTTAGTGAAGCTAATAATATAAATAAAGTTTATTCTAATAAAATGAGGTTTATTAATTATATAATAGAAGCTCCAAAAGATTTGGCTGTTGAAAAACTTGTTGCAGATGCTTATCAAAATGGATTTTTGAATGATATATCTAAAACTTCCGGTTATTTAGATATTTATAATGAAAATAACTATAATCTTTCTTCAATAGTTTATGAAGGTACAAATAATAATATTGCATATTTCTATATAGTAGAAGATAAAGTTAATACTAATATAATAAATAAATATTTACAAACTTATGTAAAAAACACTTTGCCTAAATCAAGAATGACTAATGATGCTTATTATAGAAATTTCTACAGTCTTGATAATTCATATCCTAAAGAAAAATACGATGAAATGGCAGATTTATATTTCTTAGAGTTTAAGAAAAATACATTCGTTTATTCTCTTTATAATGATAAATTAGAAGATGTATACTATTTTAATCCTGCATTTATTGGAAATACAAAGTATGCTTCTTTTGAAACTATAGAAACATTTAATTTCCGTCTAGGTGATGATTCAAAATTAATTTCTTCAAATACAAATATTATAAAGGTTGCTGATATAATAGAATTGGCAAAAGATTCAAGATTTATAGTTGATGGAAAAATAGATAAAGAGGAATATGCTAAGTATTTAGATGAAATATTATATTTTCCTTTAAAGAATCCTTTGATCTTCTTATGTGATATAAATAATGATGGTAAAGATGAAATAATGTTAAGCGGTACTTATAAGAATCCTGGTAAAATGGGTGGAATAGCATCTTATACATTGCTTTTAAAAGATAATTTAGAATTAGATTTGGAAAGTATTTCTGGTAAAGCTGTAAACAATTTGGATAGGCAGGGGCTAAATTCTAAACAAAAAATTTATAATGAAAACGGAAAAAATAAAATTCTTCTTATAGATACAATAGCTAATATAGCACAAGATGTATTCTGTGATAAAGATGTTGTTAAGGTAGATGAATTTACTTATAAGAGTTATAGTTTTGATTCTAAATTATTATGGAAAGGAAAAATAGAAAATGGAGTTCCAGAAGGAGCTTTAAAAACAGATGCAAGTTTTGATATGTTTAAAGCAGGAAGCGATTCTGACAAGGTTATAGTATCTGATAAAACTTTGAGAATGGCTGATAAACTTATAAGTGATAATTACTATAAAGAACGTGAAAAGTTAGATGAAAAAGGACGCGATAATTTATTAGAGAACAGACGTGCCGAAATAAAATTAATTCAAGATAAACATGGCGATGTTTTGGGAATAGAAAAAGAAATGCTTAATATACTTGGTATAGAATAATTGATTAATTAAATTATTTTGATAGTCTAAAATACACCTAAACAACTATATTTTGTCAAAATAAATTTATATTTTTATATATGGGGCTTTGCACACTGCTAAACACACAGCGTGCAGCTCTGCGTGCTTACGAATACCACCACTTCTTTTGTGACCGAAGGAAGTCCTTTAGCGTGCCAAAAAGAAGCAAAAGGGCTATATTTTAGCTTAAATTGATAATTTATATTACATGTAAAACAATTTTAGTATGATTTAGTACTAATTTTATCCTTGCACTTTCGCATAGCGTATCCGAGTTTATCTAGGATATAGGCTCTTTGACGAAGTCCGCCTGCGACCGTAGGGAGTGCCTTTTAGGTATGGCGTGCGGTGGGAAAAAGAACAACAAAAAAATTGACAAACTTAAAAATTTTTAGTATATACCTAAACAAATATACTTTGTCAAAAATAAATTTATGTTTTGGTTTTATATTTGGGGCTTTACCCACCGCGAAGCGTACCCGCAGGGTACGCCCCCACTTCTTTTGCGACCGAAGGAAGTACTGTAAGTATTGCCACAAAGAAGCTATATCCTCGACAGGCTCGGATACGCTTTGCGAAAGGCTGCATTTCGACTTAAATTTAGTAATTTATCTTACATGTAAAACATAATTAGTATGATTTAATACTAATTTTATATTTGCACTTTTTGGTTCTTTGACGCTGTCCGCCTGCGACCGTAGGGAGTGCCTTTTAGGTATGGCGTGCGGCGGGAAAAAGAACAACAAAAAATTGACAAACTTAAAAATTTTCAGTATATAATATCATAATATTTTAATTAAATTGATTTAAAAAGAATTCTATTATATATTTTTATATAATTTTCATTGTAGGATATTGTATGGGAAGTATAGAAAGTCATATAAAAAAAGTTACAAATAGTAAAGATATTTCAGATGAGATTAAACGTAGTGTTGAAGATTATGTATATTTAAAAACTGATGAAGTACCTGAAAGAGTTCATTCTATAATGAATAGAAATGATTTTGATGCTTTTATTAATGATTTAAGTAAATGCAGACAAGATGAGAGAGAATCATATAAAAGACTGCTTATTCTTTATATACATAATAATTATGAATATAGAGAAACTAATACTTATAATATTATAAAATTTTATTATTTAGATGAGTCTGTAAAAAATGCTTTTCTTTATTATATTTTTGAAAACAAAGAAAATATTATAGGAATTCATTTTTTTATAGATTTCTTAAAATGTTATAATTTAATTTTTAAGGATTTGGTAAAAATAGATAATAAAATAAAGAATTCTTTTAATAGATTTATAGAAGAAATAAAAAATAAAACTGATGATGAAATAATTAATGAATATAAAGATTATCAAATATACTGCCCATTATATATTTTATCTCAATTAATAATACATACCAAAAATAAAAACTTGGCTTTAAAATTATTATCTATAATTTCAAAAATAGAGAATAATGAAAATATAATCATTAGAAATATTTTATGTTCTTTATTTTTAATAATTGATGTGTCAGATGAAATAAAAAAGAAGTTTGTAGAAATTTTATTGAATAATAAAGGTTCATCAGCTTTATTTATGAAGGATATTAATGTTTTTTATAAAAGCGAATATTTTATAAGATATATAATAGATGTTAATTATACTACATCAGATAATAAATATAATAATGTAACTTTAACATATCCTTTTATCAATGGGCTTCCAGAAATCTTACAGAAAATATTTTATTTATTTAAATCTAATTCTCAGAATATTAAATTGGAATTAATAGAATCATTATACGATGATGATAAAGATAATTTCTATAACATGTATAAATTATATCAGGAATCTGTATTGCTTGATTATAATAATTCTAATCCTCAATTAAAATATAATAACATGCATTTTGTAGATAATTGTATTGATATTTATTTACTTATGTCAGCATTTTTATTTAATAAAAAAGAAACTGAAATTATAGATTATAATATAGTTGATAGGGCAGTAGATTTTTTATTTAATTTTTTAGATCCGCTTCCTGAATGCTATGATGATTATAATGATTATAAATATTTGATACATAATATATTTGAATATCATACTTATATGCTTGCTTTATTATATGATTATAATGATAAGGCTAAAAACTTTATAAACTCTACTCTTTATTCTTATATTACAATAAATAGTTTTATTTCAGCTAGAAATTATTTATATGATGAAACAGTTTTCAATATTGTAAAAGAAATATTTACTTTAAATGATAAAGTTAACATAATATATATTTATTTAACTTACTATATTTATACAAGTGCCATATATTCTGCAGATAACAAGAAAAAAACATTATTAAATATGTATAATATTACAGAAATAGGCAATGATTATTTAGAAGATATTTATAAGTTTATAGATGATGATAAGTTTATAAAAAAGATTTCTAAGGATATTAGTTTTACAATACATTTTTTGAATACTTTATATAACAAAGAAAGTAAAATAGGAAATTATAAATTAGTGTTAAAACTTCTTGAAACATCAAAATCAAAAGAAATAAAAAAGACATGCATTAAAATATTAGAAAAATCAGAAAGTAAAGTAAAAGATGATGTACTTCATAAACTTGATAAAGCTAAAGGAGAATTTGAAACTTCATTAAAAAGCATAATAAGAATTTGGGATATGAGCAGATTTAATGAAAGTTTTGAATTTGAAAATATAGAAGAAATAAATTCTCATGTAGATAAATATTATAATGAAGGATATGAAGAAAAAATCAATAAGTATAATTTTATAGAAAAAGAAATATCAAATGTATTATTCAAAGATAAAAAAACATTAGTGCCGTTAAAAGTAATGAAGTATATTTTTACTGAATATATAGCATTAAAAGAAATAAATAAATTAATAGATATAGAAAAAATAATTAATCATTTTGATATGGAATCTTTCAGAAATGCATTATCAAATATATATAATGAATTTGTTAATTTGAAATATCCCATAGAATTAAAAAACATATATATTATTTACTGTTTATATATGGATGATGAAACAGTATTAAAATTAAAAAATGAAGTTGATTATTTAACTAATAATGCCAGAGGAGCATTAGCAGCACATATAGTACAATGTATGGCATTGAATGGAAATAAATTGGTTCTTGTTATGCTTGATTCTATTTCTTTAAAGTATAAAAATAATCAAGTAAAAAATGCTGCTAAAACTGCATTAGAAAATGTTTCTTCTATACTTGGAATTACAAGAGATGAACTTATTGATAAAATAATACCTGATTTTGATTTTGACAGCAAAGGACAAAAGATTTTATCCTATGGAGTGGAGTCTCAAAGAACTTTTACTATAAGCATAAATAATGATTTTAGTTTATCTATTAAAGATAATCAAAATGACAAAATAATAAAATCTTTGCCAGCTCCAAATAGTAAAGATGATAAAGATACAGCTTCAAAAGCAAAAAAAGAATTAACAGAATTAAAAAAATCTATAAAAAATACTGTAGAGAATCAAATTATAAGACTTAAAAAAGTTATGCTTAATGGAAGGAAATGGAGTTATAAAGGATTTAAAGAAGTATTTGTGGATAATCCTTTGATGAATATATTCGCTCAAAAACTTATATGGGGAATTTATGATGATAATAATAAATTAATAGAGTCATTCAGATATACGGAAGATGGTTCTTTTAATACCGTGTATGATGAAGAATATATATTTAAAGATGAATTAAAAGATAAAAAGAATATAACATTAATTCACCCTATAGAACTTGATAATGAAATTTTATTGAAGTGGAAAAATCAATTATCAGATTATGATATAGCACAGCCTATAGAACAGCTTAATATGATTTATGAGCTTCCAGAAGAAAAAGATATAAATAAAAATCTTGAAATAATATATCATGATAAAAAGGTTAATCCTTATGCATTAATGAAATTTGCAGCTTCTCTTGATATGAAAAGGGGAGATGTTTTAGATGCCGGAACTTTTTTTGAATATTCTTTGAAAGATGAAATAGCAAAAATAATGTTTGTAATTCATTTTAATTATTTGATGGTTGGTTATGTTCAGGAAGAAGATGTTGACATTGAAAGAGCAGTATTTTATAAATTAGATGAAGATAATAATTTTGATTTTAATTGTCCAAGCAATCCCTTGGAATTGAATAAAAGATTTATATCTTCTATATGCGGTTTAGTGAAAGAATTGTAAGGTTTGATAATAGTGGATAATATAGAAAATAATAAGAATACAATATTTTATAAAAATATAGTAAGGAATTTTAATATAGTTATAGGCATTAGTTTTATAATGCTTGTATCTATAATATATATTACTTCTATATTTAATGTTCATATTCCTCAATTAAATTCCAATACAGATTTGGGATTATTGGAAAGTATTTTAACAGAAAATTTTATTTATTATACAAAAATATTTTTTTCTTTTTTAATGCCATTAACTTTTTTTATATTCATGTTTCTTTTTGTGCTGAATCCTATTAGTTTAAAATCTTTATTAATATCTTTTGTATTAATTTTTTTAACTGCATTTTATTTATATAAACTTCCTTATAATATATTAATAGAACCTGTTGATAATTTAGATTATTTTATAAAATTAATTATACATATTATAGCAGCAAATTTTATTATGCTTTTTATTGTGGGATTAGGATATATTAGATATGATGTTAAAAAATTATATACTCTATCTGATTTTTATACTATGATTTCTGAGATTGTAATATGGAGTTTATTAATACTATTTATAATTTCTTTGATAGCGTCTTCTGTTCTTGCTTTATTTTATTTTAATGGAAAGATAGAAATAAAAAGTGTAATTAAATTTTTATTAAGAAATGATATGAAGAAATTAAAAATACTAATGTCAATTTTTATTGTGTTAAAGGTTTCTATTATATATTTTTCTTATGTTATTTATAATAAAATGGTTAATACTAAGCTATCAATTAATATTTCAAGGGTACTTTCTTTATTTATATCAGCATTTTCAATTTTTATTATAGTTATGATTTATAAATATAATTTGTTTAATCATCATTATAATTATTTCTTATTGCTTGCTTGTTTTGTTCTTATGGTATTTTTTGTATTTAATATGATTTTATTTAGAATTGATAAAGAGGCTAAAATATTTGATTATATTATGTATATTATTGCCAATATAGCAGGATTAATATTTTCTATTTTGATATTAGTCAATTGTATTAATAAATTTTCAGAAATATTTATTATAATATTTAATATTATTATAATTATTAATTTTCTATATAATATACTGTTTTGTATTATGAAAAAGTATATAAAATTTATATTTCTATATAATTATTTGTATATAATCTTTTTATTTATATCATTATTTTATTGACTTTATAATTTTTATATATTATACTGGATATGGGTACAAATAAGGAGTTTTATGAGTTTTAGTAAAAAATTATTTTTAATAAGTTTTTTTGTATTAATCATTATTCCTTATAATGCAAGTGCGGCTAATTTAGCATTAGGTGCTATAAGCCAATTTGGTATGAGCGGTGCTAATACAAATTCTTCAAAAATATTTCCTTCTGGTTTCAGGGATTTTGATTCAGGATTTGCTTTTTCAATAGGACTTAATCAGCCTATTTCTTCATCATCAAAGATATCTTTTTCATTATTGCTTGATTTAGGATATTATCATGATTCTTATGATTTTAAATATACAATAAATGGAAGAAGGGCAACTGAAAATTATCAGTTTGAAAGTTTTTTAGTTGGCGGATATGCAAGATTTAACTTTGGATTTATATCATTAGGAGCAGGCGGAGGAGCTAAAATTCCAGGTTCTGCCACATATAAACTAAATTCTTATGACCGCAATAGATTTTATAGATTTAATTTTGGAGATTTAAACGATATATTTGAAAGTGTTGTTATACCTTATGTGAGATTTTCACTTGATTTTACTGTATTTAACTATTTATTAATAGGTGTATATGCAAGTTATGATTTTCCTCTTTATTTCCAATATAATAATTATATAAATGATGTCATTATTAATAAAGACTCAATAAGTGCATTGGATATAGGTATTCAATTTGGCTATTATATCAATATAGATTTTGATAGAGATAAATATTATTATTTGTAATGGGTGGATATATGAAAAAAATAATTATTTCTATGTTATCTGTTTTTTTATTTGCATCATTCAGTCAAGCTTATGGTGCTGATTTTATAGCAGGTATTATTGGCAGATTTGGTGCAAGCAGTGCTACAACAGACAGAAGTAAAATATTCACAACAGATTTTAGAGATTTTGACAGCTCTTTTTCTTTTCAGCCTGGCGTATTTTGGGGATATGATGATTTATTATCTTCAGCATTTTTATTTGATATAGGATATAATAAAGACAGATATGAAATAAAATACACACTTAATGGAAAAAGAGTTCTAGAAAATTATAAATTCAGCAGTATATCATTTGGTTTATTTCCTAGACTTAATATAGGATTTTTCTCTATAGGAGTTGGAGGTGGTATTAAATTGCCATTTTCTTTAAAATACAGCATAGAGGGTGATGGTTACAGCCATGATAGATATTCATTAGATTTTGGGGATATAAAAGATTCTTTTGAAAATTGGTATATACCTTATGTGAAAGTTTCAGCTGATTTTTTGATCAAAACTAAGAGAAAATTTATGCTTTCATTTGGTGTATATGCAAATTATGATTTTCCTATTAATATAGATAAAAGCGGACCATTACAAGAGATTAGTATAAATAAAGAATCATTGGCAGCATTTGATATAGGTTTCCAATTCGGTATGTATTTCTTAAGTAAGTAAGTTAATATTTTATTATAAAAATAAAGGGCCTTGTATTAATTACAAAGCCCTTTTTTATTTATATATTATTATTTTTGAATTAATTTAAACCAAATTTATATATTGTTCTATGATTAAATTCTCTGTCAGGATATACAATTATACTAGGGAAATGATTAAAATTCAAAGCACAAGGGAAATATTGTGTTTCTAAACAGAATGCTTCATGTTTATTAAGTGTTTGATTTCTAACCTTACAGTTATTAAGAGAATTAGCGGTATAAAATAATACAGAAGGCATAGTAGTGAATACTTCCAAACTTATTGAAGTTTCTTTTGATAAAACTTTTACTCTTTTTTTATTTATATCATTATCGTCAAATATAAAACAGTTATCGCATCCGCCTTTATCTTTTATTATTTCATCTATTTTTTTAGATTCAGTAAAATCATAAGGAGTATTTTTAGTTTTTAATATTTCACCGGAAGTCATATCATTTTCATCACTAGGCAAATAATATTTAGCATCTATAAATATTTCATGATCATTTATTTTACCGCCTCCATTTAAATTGAAGTATGAGTGATTCATTATATTTAAAGGAGTTGCCTTATCGGTTGTAGCAATATAGTCTATTATTATTTCATTTTCATCAGTTATAGTGTATTTTACCATTAAATTAACATTTCCTGGATATCCTTCTTCACCATCTTTTGAAACGTATGAGAATAGTACTTCATTATCCTTTTTTTGTACAGAATTAAATGTTACATAAGAAAAACCTTTTACACCGCCATGAGTATGATCTGGAGATTTGTTAGGAGTTATATTGTATTCTTTATCATCTATTTTGAATTTAGCTCCTATAGTTCTTCCTGCCACTCTGCCGACAGTAGCTCCCATGTGACCATTTTTAGCTTTTTCTGAATAAAATTCTATATCATCGGAGCCAAATCCCACTTCTATTTCTTTATTGTTTTTATCTTTAAAAAATATTCCTGTTATAGTGGCTCCAACTTCAGCTAATTTTACTTTTAATCCCTTATCATTTTCTAAAGTATACAGGTATGAATTGTTGCCAAAATCTTCTTTTTTTGATCTAAACATAATAATATCCTTATAGTGGTTTATATTATATATTATACATTATTTTGAATTTTATTTATATAGAAAAAGTTTAGAATAAATTATTTTTATATACATATATAAGGTATATTGACAAACGAGTTTTTATGTATATACTATTTAGTATAGATAATATTTATAAGGTATAATATGTGACTATTAATAGAGTTAATTGGTTCAATTACAAATTTTATAAAGAATAAATTTTTTAAAAAAGGTACTAAGACAATTAGGTAGTAGTTTACCATATATTTAATAGATTTGATTTACCCCATCGATATCAAGGAAGATTAATTTCTTCCTTGGTACATTATTTATGATGCATTATTAATTGTTTATTTACCGATCACTTGTATATGAACTTTTCTGTTTCTTGGGCCGTCAAATTCAAAAAAGTATATATCCTGCCAAGTGCCTAATACTATTTTAGAGTTTTCAATTATTACGGTTAAGCTTGGAGCTACTAATGATGAAAGTACATGAGCTTGAGAATTTCCTTCTCCATGTTCATAATTATCATGCTGCGGCACTAATTTGTTAAAAGCATTTTTCATATCAAATACTACATCCGGATCAGCATTTTCATTTATTCCAACAGCAGCAGTAGTATGAGGAACAAATATTACCGCAATTCCGCTTTGTATTTTTTTTTCATTTACGCATTTTTGAACTTCGCTTGTTATATCAACAATATCGAATCTTGCATTTGTTTTTACATTAATAGTATGCATTTTTTATCCTTTTATTTTTATATTGTTTATATCCTATACGATAATACTTTGATTGTCAATTTGCACAGGAGCCAGACATATTGCATTAAGTATTCCTTAGTTTTTTAAAGTATAACATAGGTGTATCATAATTT
>NZ_CALXRM010000093.1 GCF_944390845.1 uncultured Brachyspira sp. | reverse complement strand
TTGCACTTTTTGCAACTTTTTGCGGCGGGAAAAAGTTGAATAAAAAAATGACAAACTTAAAAATTTTCAGTATATATTAACGCTGTTTCTCCTTTTTTATTTTTATAATTAGGATCATAGCCATTTTCAAGTAATATTCTCACTATTTCAGCATAATTTTGACTGCAGGCTATCATCAATGCAGTTAAATGATTATTTTCTAATTTAGTTTCTATATACATATTGGCTTTATGTTCAAGAAGAATTTTTACAACATCTGCTCTGCCATAAATACATGCATATATCAAAACTGTATAATTATCATTATTAGTTATATCTACAGAGGCATTATATTCTAATAAAAGTTTTACTATATCAGCATTTCCTTTATAAGAGGCAATCATTAAAGGAGTATATCCGTCTTTATTCTTAAAATCAATTTCAATATCTTTTTTTTCAATAACATTTTTATTATTTTCATGTTCAATTAATATTTTTGCTATTCCAAATACATTTATACTTATATAATTATTTTTATTCAATAAATATTGTATTTGCTGAATATTACCTTCTTCTACAGCATTGAAAAATTCAATTTTTTCTTTATTTGTAAACATCATAAACCTCTAATATATATTACCTCTTACTAGTATATTAAAATAATATATTTAGTCAATCAAAAATCTAATAAACATAATATATTTAATTAAAGCTTGGGCGGGCATCTATAATTTCTTAATAAATCATCAAAAAAAATTTTATCAAAAATTTCAAAGCAGATAAAAAATATAAATGGCGGGGAATTAGAGTAGATTTAAAACCTATTTACATACCCCACCCTTTTATATTTTCTGCTTTATTTTTAATTATAACTTTTATTTATTTCTTAGCTTAATAAGAAATTATAGCACCCGCCCAAGTTTTTTATAAAAAATAAAAATTTATTAACCGCACGGTGGATGCATTAATATAAATAAATAAAATGAAAAATCAAATTAATTTAATTATATAGTTGTATTTTACGTGCGTTAAAAGTTGGGGCGGGGCTAATAGATTATAAATAAAAAATAATATTAACATAATTTCATTAACATAATATTAGAGTATTTTTTTAAATAAAACTGAAGAAAAAAATTTTTATTTTTATAAAAAAAAATTAATAATTAATAGGCTAGAACCGATAATAATTATGTGTTCAGGGAAGAACACATACAAATAATTCATGGAGGAACCATATGGTTATCAACAATAATATAAGTGCTATAAACGCACAACGCACTCTTAAATTCCGCCAAGTAGATCTTAAAAAAGACGCTGCTCAAATTTCTAGCGGTATGAGAATAAACCAAGCTGGAGACGATGCTTCTGGATTAGCAGTATCTGAAAAAATGAGAACTCAAATCCGCGGTTTACGTATGGCTGAAAGAAACACTCAAGATGGTATATCTTTCATTCAAACTACAGAAGGATACTTAGAAGAAACTACTAACATTCTTCAAAGAATCCGTGAATTAGCTATACAAGCTGCTAACGGTATCTATACTGATGAAGACAGACTTTATGTACAAATCGAAGTTTCTCAATTAGTAGACGAGATCGACAGAGTTGCTTCACAAGCTCAATTCAACAAACTTAACATGTTAACTGGTAGATTCGCTAGATCTACAGGAGAAAACACTCCTACAGCTTCTATGTGGTTACACATTGGTGCTAACATGGATGAAAGAAAACGCGTTTACATCGGTACTATGAACAGCCAAGCTCTTGGACTTAAAAACCCAGTTGGACCAGCTGTTAACGCTACATTCATCAGTGTATCTAGCCCAACTAAAGCTAACTCTGTTATAGGTATGGTAGACGAAGCTCTTCTTAAAGTATTAAAACAAAGATCTGACTTAGGTGCTTATCAGAACAGATTAGAAATGACAGCTCAAGGTTTAATGGTTGGATTCGAGAACATGCAAGCTTCTGAAAGCAGAATCCGTGATACAGATATGGCTGAAGCATCAGTTAAACTTGCTAAAGATCAAATTCTTAACCAAGCTAACTTGTCTATGCTTGCTCAAGCTAATCAGTTACCACAAGGTGCTCTTAGATTATTACAATAATTAATATTCAATTAGTTTTGTAATATTAACCATATTAAGGGAGGCATTCTTAATTGAGTGTCTCCCTTTTTGGTTTAACATTTCTCTTAACTATTTATTACTATATTAAATTGTTTTGATATCTCTTTTTTGATTGCAGTTAAATATTGAGATACCGCTGATTGTGTTACATTAAGCATACTAGCTAATTCTTCTTGAGTTTTACCCTCTGAAAATAATTTCATTATCCTTTTTTGTTTTGGTGTTAATATTGCTATTATTAAATTTGATACTCTGCTGTACTCAGTATCTGTTAAAGCATTTGAGTAAAGTATATTATCTAAATCATCATTAGTTAAAATACTTTCTCTGCTGTCTCCCCTATCTGAATTAATTTTCCTTGTACCTAAACTTTTATTAATTTCCTTTAATACATTATTACAAAGTTTTGTACAAGTGTCATACTTAGGACATAAATTGCACATTATATCAATACTCCTTTAAAATATCTAATATACTGTCCAACACTTCAGGACTGTAATTTGTAGTGTCAATATCATCAAGCTTACTTATAGCATTTTTAATATCAACACGCATTATAACCCACTCCTCCCAATTAGATTTTTTGTTGTAAAAATAATCGTCCTCCTTTATATTATCTAATATGTTCTTTATAAGTTTTTTGTAATAAAGTGTTTTTTGAAAGCTCTTCATTAATAACTCCTATAACAGTATTGATATATACTGTATATTAATACATATACACTAAATTTCAGTTAATTACAACCTTTTATAATGTATTTTTATACATTATTTTAAAATTATGTTTACACTTTATATGTTTACAATACATTTAACACATAAAATAATAATTAAATATAAATACTAATTTTTAAGGAATATAGAATAATGATATAAGAGCATAAAAAAGGCTCACAAATAAATATATTTGCAAGCCTTTGTATTTTTATAAATGATTAAAAAGTTTATTTATTGTATGAAGCAACAAGTTTATATAACTTATTTTTATTCTTCAATAGTAATAATACATATTTATCAAAACAAGTAATTATAATCAGTTTGCACTGTAAGTTTATAGATTATAATAAAAGTATATACCTAAACAAATATATTTTATCAAAATAATTTTTTCAATTTAAAATATTTGCATGGCTTTGCCCTCACGAAGTACACAGAGTGCAGAACCCCAGTTCTTTTACGACCGAAGGAAGTACTGCAACTGAAAAAAGTACCTGACGAAGTCCACTGTAAGTGTAGGTATGGTATTGGTATAAGACACAGCCCGCCTTCAGCAAGAAGATATATCCTAGACATGCTCGGATACGCTTCGCGAAGAACTGCATTTTTAGTATCAATTTAGGTGATATTCTATATTTAATATGTATATTTTTTATATAAAGTTCTAGCAATGCTTTTTTGCTACTTTGATGAAGTCCACAGAGCGTATGCGGTAAAAAAGTGATAATGTACAGAATGCAGAAAAAAACAACAATAGTATTACATAAAAATATAATGAGTCTATAAAATAATATATAAATTTTAGTTACAAGATGATTAATTAGTATTCAAATATTTTCAAATTCATCTAAAACTATTTTAAAATCATCAATATTTATATAGAAATCAAAATCATTTCCTTTATTATGAATATTTTGATATACATAATTTTTTTCATTGTTTTCAACATACTCTAAATATTTACCATTTATAGTTTCAACTATATATTTATATGTATCTTCAGGTCTGATATTCGGTACAATTCCAAGTACTGATATACTAGGTTTTGAACAAACTAGATTAGTTAAACCACTTCCTAATATAGAAATTATTTTATCAGCATTATAAAACATACAAAATTGTTCTTGTAATGAATATTCTTCAGGGCATATCATCTCATAACCTAATTTTGATAATATATCCATAAGATTATCTTCATTTAAAATTCTTCTAGTTTTTACATTTCTTCTGGTTAAATATATTTTTTTAGGAAATTTAGTAGCATCATAATTTTTTATTAATTCTTTTGATAATTCTCTATACTTATTACATATCCAAATATCAGGATAATGGGTATTCTCACTTGGAAAAGAAGATAAATACAAATTTTTACATAATATTTCTGTTTGGTCAGAAATATATATTATCTTATTTTTATCAATACCAAATATTTCTAAACTATCATTATGAAATTTTGATTTACATCCATCTCCCAATATAAAAGCATCTATCTTATCTAAATAACCGACATCTTTCAATATAAAAAGTTTTGGTAAAGTTTCATGTATCCAATGCCCAAAGCAAACATTCCATATAGATTGCAAACTAAATACATTTAAATCAGTCTTCTTTTTAAATCTCAATTTATAAAATGCAAATCTGCCTCCTAATTCTGACCTAAGAGTTAAAATTTTATCAAAAGGTAATACCTCTTTTATTATCTCATTATTAGAAGTAAAATAAAATCCCCAGCTAGAATATATTTTTGCATTACTTAATTTACAAAGGAAATTATCAATATTAGAATTAGGATATTTGATAGGAATATATAAATCAGTTTTTATATCCTTTATAGAAACAGAATTATTTTTTAATTTTTTTACAACTTTCTCACCTATCTTATTTCTTATTTTAGTATTCAATAGTTTATTTCCTAATCCCATAATATACCTTTATTTATAAATAATTATTGTATATAATTATACTACGATACTACTTTATAATCAAGAAAAAGGCTCACAAATAAATATATTTGCAAGCCTTTGTATTTTTATAAATGATTAAAAAGTTTATTTATTGTATGAAGCAACAGTTTCCATAACTTCTTTTTCTTCTTTTACTGAAACCATACTATCTTTAGCAGAGCGAACGAAGAACTCTAAACGGTTTACAGTATTAACTTCACTAGCACCAGCATCCATATCCAAATATAAAAGATTTAATTCAGGATATCTAGTTTTAAGTCTAGTTTCAATACCTCTAGCTATAATATGGTTAGCAATACAACCGAAAGGCTGTAAACAAAGTACATTGTTTATACCTTCTTCAGCAAAGCTAGCTATTTCACCAGGAAGAAGCCAAGCCTCTCCGAATTGGTTAGTCATAGCAGTAACCTTAGCAGCATTTTCTGCTATCTGTCTTATATGGTGTATTGGTCTGAAACCTTTGAATTTAGACATTATCTGATTAATAGAATCAACTCTAACATCAATAACTTTTTCTGATAATTTAGAGCCGTAATATCCTAAGAATGATACATCTCTAGCATTAGTTTCTTTATTAACCTGCTCGCTTATAACCTTCTGTACGAAGAAGTCAAATACAGGAGGTACTATTACCTCAACACCTTTTGACATAAGCCAGTCGCAAACATCACCATTAGCAAAACTATTATATTTTACATATATTTCACCAACTAAACCAGCTTTAGGCAAGTCTAAATCATGAGTTTCTATAGCATTAAATTCTGCCACAGCTTGTTTTAATAATTTATCAGTAGCTTTAAGAGCAAAATCTTTAGGGTGTAATGCTATATATTTATTAGCAAGTGCCAAAGATTCACCTTTTTTAACTTCTCTAGCAGCACAGTAATAATACATTGTAGATATAGCATCAGCATAAGGCATAGCTATAATACCTTCTTTCATCAAGTCAATTTTTGAAAGCTCAAAACCTGGCTGATCATTAATAACAGTAAGCCCTACAGTTACTACTGGAACATCTGGATAACCTGCATTGATTAATCCTCTTTTTATAAGAGAAGCATAGTTACTTGCTCTGCATTGTCCGCCTGTTTGAGTAATACCGGCAGCTATATTTTTAGGATCATATTTTCCGCTTAATACTGCTTTTATAATATCCCCTATTACAATAGTAGCAGGATAACATATATCTTGATTGGCATATCTTAATCCTAATTCTACAGATTCAATATCTGGTTCAGGAAGAGGAATTGTATCATATCCGCTTCTTTGAAGTAAAGTCAAAATCATAGGATCATAGAAATGTCCAAATTTAGGTACAAGTATTGCACGTCTGTCATTTTTCTCATATCTTTTAATAATAGTTCTATTAGATTTCTCATTAGGTATAAAGTCACCTTTCATCTTCATACTTTCTATCATAGAACGTATTCTTAATCTAATACTTCCAGGACTTGAAATTTCATCTACTTTTACTAAAGTAGGACTCTTTCCATAAGCATTAAGTATAGATTTTATTTCATCTGAAGTAGTAGCATCTGGTCCGCATCCGAAGCTATTTATTTGTACTACTTCCAATTTCATATCTTTTTGCTTGCAAGCCCATAAAGCAGCTTTGAACATTTTATTAGGATAAGACCATTGAGTTAATACTTGAACATCAGCCAAAGATTCATCTATATCAAGACCATCTTCTGTAAGTACATTAATACCAAATGAAGCAATAGTTTCAGGTATTTTATGATTGATTAACGGGTCAATATGATAAGGTCTGCTAACTATAAGTATAGTAGGTGTTTGAGTTTCTTTAGCATGTTCTATAATTTTTTTGCCTTCTTCTCTTAACTCATTTTTAACTCTTATCTGTTCCTGTAAAGCCAATTTAAATGCTCTGTCAAAATCTTTTTTATCTATTCCAAGACCTTTAACAAAATAAGCCTTACAACCTTTATATAATAAATCTTCATTCAAGAAAGAAATTGTTGGAGCATCGAAAGGAATTCCATATTTAGTTAATGGACTTATAGAACTATCTATTACATCAGGATATCCTGTAACTACTGGGCAGTTATAACTATTAACACTTCCGTCTTCTTCAGCTTTTTCTAATACTACAGATGGATAGAATATTCTATCAACTTTAGACTCTATCAAATCATATATATGTCCGTTAGCTATTTTAGCTGGGAAACATATATTATCGCTCATAACTGTACCAGAACCTTTTTCAGCTATAGCCATGCTTGAAGGTGAAGATAATTGTACTCTGTATCCGCATTCTACAAGTATAGTAGCCCAGAATGGGAAGTTTTGATACATATTAAGTACTCTAGGTATACCAATAGTACCTTTTATTTCATCTGAAGCAGGTGCTAAAGGTCTGTCGAATAATAAAGAAAGTTTCTTCTGTGTAATATCCATTCCGTAATTTCTTTCTTTATTTCCTTTATTAGTAAATATTCTTTCACATTTATTTCCTGTGTAGAATGATTTATTATCTTTGAATTTTAATCTAGTAACAGTACAAAGGTTTTCACAGCCTTTACAAGTAAGCTGTTTTCTTTCATAATCATTAGCTTCCTGTAAATTGTCTAAACCTATAAATGTTGTATCTTCTTCTTTAGTGTTGTATGTATCTAAAGCAAGCAATGCACAACCATAAGCTCCCATAAGTTCTGATATATCAGGACGAATAACTTTTTTATTTAAGAATTTTTCAACAGAACGTAAAACTGCAGCATTCTTAAAAGTACCGCCTTGAACAACTATATGCTCACCTAAAATAGAAGTATCAGTAATTTTTAATACTTTAGTGAAACAGTTTAAAGTAACACTCTTAGCAAGTCCCGCAGAAATATCAGCAACTGAAGAACCTTCTCTCAAAGACTGTTTTACTTTACTATTCATGAACACTGTACAGCGGCTTCCTAAATCACAAGGGCTAGCTGATTCACAAGCAATATTAGCAAAGTCAGCTACTTTATAACCCATTCCGCGTGCAAATGTTTCTATGAAAGAACCGCAGCCTGATGAACATGCCTCATTAATTTCAATATTTTCTATAATACCGTCTTTAATAAATATAGCTTTCATATCCTGACCGCCTATATCAAGAATGAAGCTTACATCTTTATCGAAAGCCTTAGCACCTCTGTAATGTGCCATAGTTTCAACGATACCTTCGTCCATATTGAAGGCAGCTTTTATTAAATCTTCTCCATAACCTGTAACAGCAGTTCTTGCTATATTTATTTTTATATTCTTTTCATCTAATTCTTTTTTAATTTCTGTTAATCCTTCAGTAACAGCACCTACTGGATTTCCATTATTATTTCTATAATGTCTTAATACTACCTGTCCGTCCTCATCAATAATAACGATTTTTGTAGTAGTAGAACCAGAGTCTATACCAAGGAATGTATTTTTACCATTAACAGTTGATACATCAGCAGATTTTACTTTATCTTTACTATGTTCTTCTTTCCAACTCTCATATTCTTCCTGACTATTAAATAAAGCTTCTCTTGTCTTTGAATTAGTAATTTTTACTTCTGCTGAAATATTTTGAACTAATTTAGTAAAATCAGAAACTTTAATTACTGTTTGATCTTCTTTTTCACCGAAAGCAACACCTATTGCAGCAGTCAATTCTGGGTGATCAACAGTATACATATCTTCTTCAGTAGCATTTAAAAGGGATAAGAATGTTCTTCTTAATTCTGGAAGGAATGTTAAAGGTCCGCCTGTGAATAATATTTTAGGCTTAATCTCAAAACCTTTAGCAAGTGTATTTATTGTTTGAACAGCAACAGCTTGGAAAATACTTTTAGCTATATCAGATTTTGGAATATCTCTGCTTATAAGTGTTTGAACATCTGTTTTAGCAAATACTCCGCATCTGCTTGCCATTGGATAAATAGATGTTGATTGTTCTGCCAATGTAGAAAGTTCTGAAGGCTGAACATTAAGAAGTGTAGCCATTTGATCTATAAAAGCTCCAGTTCCTCCTGCACAGTTTCCATTCATTCTTATATCAGCTTTGAAATTATCATCAAATACTATAATTTTAGCATCTTCTCCGCCTATATCTATCAATGTTCTTCCATAAGGATAAATCTTTCTAATTGCTGTTGAAGAAGCTATAACCTCTTGAACAAAACTAATGCCTGTTTTTTCACAAACACCCATTCCAGCAGTACCTGTCATAGATAGTGAAAGTTTTAAATCTCCATGCATAGCCTGTAAATTTTCTAATATGGATAGTAAAGTATCTTTTATGTCAGCATTATGTCTAACATAAGTTTTAAATATCATATTGTCATTATTATCATATACAACCATTTTTGCGGTGGTTGAACCTATATCAATACCTGCTTTAAAAATTTTTTCCATAATATCTCTCCTAATAAATATAAACTATTTTTATTCTATAATCATATTCTGCATATTAACAAATATTACTTTAGTTTTATAACTTTTTAAATTTTCTTCCGGTATATGTCCATAAAGAAGTATTATTATAGTATCATCTTTTTGTGCATAATGTACATTGCTTCCATTTATGCCTATGACACCTGTTCCTCTTATACCTTTAACAACAACTGTTTCAAATCTTTCATCATTACTCAGATTAATAATGGATACTTTATCACCTTCCATTATATCTGCTTTATCCATCAAATTTTCATCTATTGTTATAGAATCTTTAAAATTTAAATCAGTTCTTGTAACAGTGAGTCTGTTAATTTTAGATTTTATAATACTCCTCATCATAATGGTACAAAACCTAAAAACTATTCTTTCTTATATATAACAATAATTTTTTACAAACATTTTACTAATATGATGAAAAATGTCAATATTATAATTAAAGATATTTATTAATAATAGTTACTATATACTATAACCATATTTTACCTAATACTACATTTTATACATTTTAGACTACATAATTTTAAAATTGACTAATAAAAGCATTTATGAAATTACCATTCAAATCACCTTCAACGATAACATCTAAAGGAAACACTTTTTTATTGCCAAGTCTATAATTAACATAATTATCATGCTCATGAATTATAATTTCTGAAAGTTCTATTTTACTCATAAATGCATTAACAAAGGCTTCTTCCTCTACAATATTTCCGCTACTTTTAGCTGAAATCTCATTTCCTTGTCTTATTATTTTTAAGGCAGAATAATCTTTTATCTTTTTATCAAATTCTTCTTTATCTGTAAAAATATTTCTTATAAAGCTAATAGCCTTTTCTTTATCATATCCATTGGAATCATCAAAAGCAACAAGAATCTTTTTATTAATCCATTCCATTTCTTTATCAAAAGAACCTAAACTTCTATTATATAAAAAATCTCCAAGCATATCATCATTATAATATATAGGTTCTAAATACTTACTAAGAATTAAATTTAAATCCTCATCTTTATAATGATTATCTATAATATCAGCAAGTAAAAATTCGACAATTTCTTCACCTTGTTCTTTTTCGCATCTTACTTTTAATTTAACAATGGATTCTATATTTATAATAGATTTATAATAGTTCAATTCTTTTTCTGCTATTTTCATTCTAACGACAATTTTCTTATTTTGTTCAATATAGCCTGTTTCAATGTCCTTATAAGCTATGCATATCATAAGAACATTTATTTTATCATCATCTTCTGTTCTTGCTCCAATGAAATCCGGAGAACCTATTATAAATGCCACATCTTTATATTCATCTAAAAATTCGCTTTCTTTTTGTAAAAAAAACATAATCAAAATCCAATAAATAAATTTTATAAAAACAATGATTAATTGTAAAATATTTAATAATAATTGTCAAAATAACATTATAAATATTTAATTAAACACAATAAAATGATTAGAAAAATAAAGAAATATTGATATAAAATATATAGCTTTTAATTATAATAATTTTGTATATACCTAAACAACTATATTTTGTCAAAATAATTTTTTTAATTTAAAATATTTTCAGGGCTTTGCCCACCGCTCTGCGTGCTTACGCAACACCCCAGTTCTTTTACGACCGAAGGAAGTACTGTAAGTATTGGTATAAAAGAACCTATATCCTCGACAGGCTCGGATACGCTTCGCGAAGAACTGCATTTTTGACCTAAAACTATGGTATTACACTATATTTAATATATATTCTTAAAATATAAAGTTCTAGCAATTGCGTTTTTCGCTCTGCGTGCCGTAGGCAGCAACTTTGACGAAGTCCGCAGAGCGTGTGCGGCAAAAAAGTTGATAATTCTATATAAAGTGCATCGGTTGACAAACTTAAAAATTTTCAGTATATACCTAAACAAATATACTTTGTCAAAAATAAATTTATGTTTTGGTTTTATATTTGGGGCTTTACCCACCGC
>NZ_CALXRM010000092.1 GCF_944390845.1 uncultured Brachyspira sp. | reverse complement strand
ATGTTTGATATAATCGCATCGCATCGCATCGCATCGCATCGCATCGCATCGCATCGCATCGCATCGCATCGCATCGCATCGCATCGCATCGCTAATATTATATAATTTTTTTATCTCTACTAAAAAATCAATTTTCAAAATTTCTATCAAATACAATCGCTTATTACCTTATAAGCTATTTTTGCTATTGCAAAATAATTATAAGTTTAATTATATCTATTTAAAAGGAGTAACAAAATGTTAAAAAAAGTTTTATTAATGATTGCAGTTATGATATTGGCATTCAGCTGCAGCAAAACACCAACAGACCCTAATAATGGAGGTACAGGTAATACTGGAGATGGCGGTATTATAGATGAAGGTTCTGGAACTTCAAATCCAACAACAATAGCAGATTTCCTAAACAAACATGCTGGAAGATACTATGTAGAATATAGTGATGGTTATCAATATGTTGAGTATGTAATTGATGGAGGAAAAATATATAATTATAACAATGCTGAAGTATCAGGAACATCAACTTTATTAGAAAAAGAAAATAAACTTCAAATATATGTATATGGAAGTACAGAAACATATAGTGAAAGAAATGATCGTATATATATATTTAATTTCTATGATAATTCAATAAAATTATATAATAAATATGTTTATCAAAAAGAAGCATTTAATAAGCCTAATGAATTGGTGCAGATACAAAAAGTTAATGGATTATCTATTTATGAGGGTAATTATTATAGTTGGGATAGAGGAAATACCCAAAACGAATATATAAAAAATTATATCTTTGCTATAGATAAAGATGGATATATTTATGCAGATCAAGGAATGAAAGATGTTAATCCTACATTTCAATTAAAAGGCAATATATTGGAAATGTCATATCAAACAAAATTTGAAGACGGATTAACTCATTCTATAAAAGCTTCTCTAATATTAAAAAATAATCTAATGATAGAGGGAGATACTTATATAGATGGTAAAACTGATGATTATTATGAAGACTTAAAAAAGTCTGACTTATTTAATGATTATATAGGAACATATTTATCTGAAGATGGATTAAGTACTTTTACTATTAATAATAACAATGCATATATTGATGGCACTACTAAAGTAAATGGTACATCTATATTATTAGGAAATACTATGACTATTGCAGAATATATTTTTCAAGAAGGACAACCTAGTATATATAAAAAACATACTATAGTATTTAGTGATGATAAACAAACTGCTACTTATACAAATCCTGATACTCAAGAAAAGACTACATTTACTAGACAAGGTGCTTGATTCTGATTAAATAATAAAAATATAGAGCCTGTTCATAAAATATTATGGGCAGGCTTTTTTATTTAATTAAAACTTACTTACAAACTTTGATAATTACATTTTATACCAAACAATTATAAAAAATTATTTAGTGTAAATCTTTCCGCCATGACGTTCTTTTATTTTACTTACAGTTTCAGCCATCATATTAACAGATTCCATAATATCTTCAAAAGTATCTGGTTTTATAGACTGAGCACCGTCACATAAAGCATGTTCAGGATCATTATGTACTTCTATTATCATACCGTCAGCACCAGCAGCAAGAGCGGCCAAAGTTAAAGGAAGTGCCATCCAAGATTTACCGCTTGCATGAGAAGGATCCCCTATTACAGGTAAGTGACTCATTCTTTTTATCATAGGTATAGCAGAAACATCGAAAGTATTTCTAGTATAAGTTTCAAAAGTTCTTATTCCTCTTTCGCATAATACTACATCGCTATTGCCTTTATCAAGTATATATTCAGCACTCATAAGCCATTCTTCCATAGTATTAGCCAAACCTCTTTTTAAAAGTATAGGCTTTTTTAATTTTCCTACTTCTTTTAAAAGTTCAAAATTCTGCATGTTTCTTGCACCAATCTGTATCATATCAACAGTATTTTCAAAATCTTCTAAATGTCTTATAGATACAATCTCACTTACTATAGGTATACCAACTTCTTCTTTAGCAAGCTTTAATATTTTAAGTCCGTCAAGTGCAAGTCCTTGGAAAGCATAAGGAGAAGTTCTAGGCTTGAAAGCTCCGCCTCTAAGTATTGAAGCACCAGCTGCTTTTACGCTTTTAGCAATATTTATTACCTGTTCCTCACTTTCTACAGAACAAGGGCCTGCAATTATAACTGGTTTGCCTGCCCCTATTTTTACACCGCTTACATCAACTACAGTATCTTCTTTTTTGAATGCCCTGTTTGCTCTTTTGAAAGGTTCCTGTACTTTTAAAACTCTAGCAACTCCAGGTAAAGTAGCCATTAATTCTCTGTCAACTTTAGAAGTATCCCCTACTATACCTATAACAGTACAGTCAACACCTACTATCTTATTAGTGCCCAATCCTGCTTCAATGAGTCTGTCTGTTATATTATTTATATATTCTTCTTTAGCATTTGGTTTCATTACAATAATCATAGTAATAAATCTCCTTAATAAATTTAAAATATTATGTTAATTAATTGTTTTATAGTTTCTTATCATGAAAAAATGTTAATTAAAAAAATTTAATTTTATATGTTTGTATTGTTTGTAAAAATGATAGAATAGTATACTGGCGCCTTAAACGCCAAAAAAGCTAAAGAAAAATGAGAAGTAAAAAGAATTACTTATGATAAAGTTAGTAAAAATCTTATCTTTCATAGTAATATATTATATATAAATATTGATAAAAGTCAAGAAAAAATAATTGCAATTTTACCAAAAATAACAACGTATACATAAATAAATTCATTGATTTTATTATAAAATATTATAGAATAGGTAAAATATATAGCTAAAATAATTTTTTAAGGCGGTATTTTTTATGAAATTAAATAAATATATGGTTTCCCCATCCGTACCAAAAGAATTAGAACCACTCATAGAAATTACTAAAAACTTTTGGTGGTGCTGGAACCAAAAAGCAGTAACTTTATTAAGAACAATAGACATTGATAACTGGGATAAAAGAGATCATAACCCTATAAGAGTTCTTGGAGAATCTTTACAGGAACGTTTTGATGCTATGCTTCAAGATGATGCTGCTATGATGAACTTAGCTGAAGTTTATGATGAGTTTAAAACTTACATGAAGCAAGAAACTTGGTATGATAGTTTAGATGAAAGTCAAAAAACTCATAATGAAAAAATAGCTTATTTCTCTTTTGAATATGGTTTACATGAATCTTTACCTAACTATTCAGGCGGTCTTGGTATATTATCTGGAGACCATTTAAAATCTGCTAGTGATTTAGGTTTGCCTTTAGTAGCAGTTGGTCTTTTATACAGAAAAGGATATTTCAGACAATATTTAAATGCTGATGGTTGGCAACAAGAATATGATATAGAAAATGACTTCTTTAACTTAGCTTTAGAAAAAGTTTTAGATAAAAACGGCGAAACTATGAAAGTAGATGTTGATCTGCCTGGAAGAAAAGTTTATGCTCAAATTTGGAAAGCGAATGTTGGAAGAATAGAACTTTACTACTTAGATGCTAATATAGAAGAAAACAGTGTTGAAGATAGAGACATTACTGCTCAGCTTTATGGCGGTAACTTAGAAACAAGAATACAGCAGGAAATATTACTTGGTATCGGCGGTGTTAAAGCTTTAGAAAAATTAGGAATTAAACCTACTATATACCACATGAACGAAGGTCACAGTGCTTTCCTTTCTTTAGAAAGAATAAGACAATTAATGGAAAATAATCATTTAGATAAAAATACAGCAAGAGAAGTTGTATTCAGTTCTAACATATTTACAACTCACACTCCTGTACCTGCTGGTAATGATATATTCCCTATAGATATGATTCAGAAATATTTCACAGAATATGTTAAACATATAGACATGACTATGGACGAATTCATAAGACTTGGAAGAATCAATCCAGATGATCAAAAAGAAAGTTTCTGTATGACTGTACTTGCTCTTAACCTTTCTGCTGAAAATAACGGTGTTAGTGAACTTCACGGACATGTATCAAGAGCTATGTGGAAAGATATTTGGAAAGGTGTTCCAGTTAATGAGCTTCCTATAGATTCTATTACAAATGGTATTCACACTTTAAGCTGGATATCTTTTGATATGCAAAACTTATTAGACAGATATTTAGGACCTCGTTGGAGAACTAAACCTTTAGAATATGAAATTTGGGAAAGAGTTCAAAAAATACCTGATGCGGAACTTTGGAGAACTCATGAAAGAAGAAAAGAAAGACTTATTGACTTCTGTAGAGAAAGATTAAAAACACAAATAACAAACAGAGGATTCACAAAAAGCGAAATAGAACATGCTGATCAAATACTTTCTCCTGAAGCTTTGACAATAGGTTTCGCTAGAAGATTTGCTACTTACAAAAGAGGAACATTACTTTTCAGAGATTTAGAAAGATTAAAGAAAATAGTTAATAATTCTGAAAGACCTGTACAAATAATATTTGCTGGTAAAGCTCACCCACATGATAATGGCGGTAAAGAATTAATCAGAAATATTGCTGAAATCTGCAGAAGAGAAGATTTAAGAGATCATATAGTATTCATTGAAGACTATGACATCAATGTAGCTAGATATATGGTACAAGGTGTTGACGTATGGCTTAACAACCCAAGAAGACCTTTAGAAGCAAGCGGTACAAGCGGAATGAAAGTACCACCAAACGGAGGTTTAAACTTCAGTGTATTAGATGGTTGGTGGGACGAAGCTTATGACGGTCAAAACGGATGGCCTATCGGTAACAGAGAAGAATATACTGATTTAGAATATCAAGACGAAGTTGAAAGTAAAGCTCTTTATAATGTATTAGAAAATGAAATTATACCTCTATTCTATGACAGAGGAAGAGATAATATTCCTAGACAATGGGTTGCTGCTATGAAATGGAGTATGCAAACTGTTTGTCCTGTATTCTCTACTAATAGAATGGTTGCTGATTACTTTAATAAATTCTACAACAATGCAAGCAAAAGATATTTCAATATGACAGAAAATGAATTTGCTAAAGCTAAAAACTTAAAAGCTTGGAAGCAAGATATAGCTTCAAAATGGTCTAAAGTATCATTTGAAAATACTATTTCAGAAATGCCTTCAAGAAATTTAAAAGTTGGAAGCCAATTTGAAGTAAAAACTATAGTAAATTTAGGAGATATAGCTCCTGATTCAGTTAGAGTAGAACTTTATTATGGTAAATTAAGCATGAAAGAAGATATATTAGAGCCTATTATTGTTGAGATGAAACATTCTGCAGATTTAGGAAATGGAAGACATTCATTCTCTGGTATGTTAGAATGTGTTAACAGCGGTCAAAGCGGTTATGCTATAAGAATGTATCCATACAATAAAGACTTAAGTTATAAATTCGATATGAAACTTATTATATGGGGTTAATACTTAAAACGGTAACTATATAAATGTTAGGGCTTAGACTTAAAAAAGTTTAAGCCCTTTTTATTTTTAAAAAATACTATTGATAAAATTCTAAACAAATATTATATTTTATATCATAAAAAACTAAAAAACATTTTCTGATTAAAATAATAACATTCAATATCTTATATAGGATTTACTATGATAGCCGTTTTCGTAAATATGGTAGCTGTATTAATAGGTTCTCTAATTGGACTTATATTTAAAAATAAATTATCAAAAAGATATGAAGAACCTGTATTTATATCTGCCGGTATAATATCGCTTACAATAGGCATAAGTATGGCAATAACTACAAAACATATATTGATATTCGCTGTATCTATAATGCTTGGAGGAATTACAGGCACATTCTTAAAAATAGAGCAAAAGATAGAAAATTTCGGAGAGTTTTTAAAAAGAAAATTAACTCTAAAAGAAAATTCAGGAAGTTTTGCTTTAGGATTTTTAACATCTTCTATATTGTTTTGTTCCGGCTCTATGTCTATACTTGGTTCTTTTCAAGCAGGAACTCAGGGAGTATATGATTTAATATTTACTAAAAGTGTTATAGACGGATTTGTGGCAATATTTATGTCTACAGTTTTTGGTATTGGTGTTGCCTTCTCTATAATTAGCATATTCCTTTATCAAGGTACTTTAACCATACTTTCATCATTCTTAGAACCTTATGTATCCGAAACAATGTTAACAGAAATTTCAGCTGTTGGAGGAGCTACTGTTATGATGATTGGCATCAATTTATTAAAATTAGCAAAAATTAAAACAGGTGATTTCCTTCCGGCTTTAGTTTATGCAATATTGCTCGTTTTGCTTATACCGTATATTAATTTTTTATGATATAATAATCAAAGAATATATATAATTAAAAGTTAGGAGAGATAATCGTATGAATAATGCAGTAAAAGAATATATTGATTATACTAAACAAAAAGCAAATATTGATGAGGTTATAAATAAAAAATTAATATCTCAAAATGATAAATTTCTAAAATTAAAAGAATATGTAAAAAATAACCATGAAGAAGAAATGGATATTTGCAGAGAGATATCATTAGAATTTGATAATATGGATATATTAAAATCATATTATGCTGCAAATTTTGTAGGACATGCTTTGCATCATTGTGAAAAAGCTGATGATGAAATCGGAAAGAGAATAATAAATTTATTTTTTAAGAATATTGATTTAGCATGTAAATTTATAGATAATGTATCACAGCTATACAATGTAGATGAAGATGAACTTACAGATGAAGATATAGCCAATGTTAGTATAGAAGTAATGTATAGAACAGATTATAAGCCTTTAGAAGCATTTATGGGCATAGATACAATGATTGCTCCTGTAATGACTGTTATATGTTCAAATCAGGATTTAAGAAAATATTTCATCAGTTTAGATTTAATAGATCATATAGAATACTTAGAAACTTATGTTAACACATTATCATATATATATGTAGGTGTAGAGGCATGCTGTAAAACAAAAGTTTTAGTATTAACCCCAAAGATGGAAAGAGGTTTTTATATAGAAGCTTCAGATATGAGTAATGGATACTATCTTATAACTTTATTAGAAAGCGAATTATATAAAAAAGATTTATTAAAAAGATATGGAATAGATAATTATGAATTCAATGAAACTGTTTACAATATAGCAACAGGTGTTTTACATGCTAAGGAATTAATAGAAGCTCAAGCACATCAGCAATACTATACAATATACGCTTTACAAAAAGATGGAACATACAAAATAGAAAATGAAAATGGTGAATTAGAATTAATGAATATGTTATATGGCGATATGTCTCCTGAAGAAATACCGGATATAGACGGAACACATATTATAGTTATGGATAGTGAAGGAATGTGGAATAAGCCTATAAAATGGGATATGAGTTATTTTTCTAAGCCGCATCAAAAGTTGAATCCTTATGTTAAAATATTAGATGAAATATCAGATGAAGAATATAAAAGTTGGATAGAAAAGATAAAAAATTATAATTAATATTCATATATACTGAAAATTTTTAAGTTTGTCAAAAAACACAATTTTAAATTTAGGTATTTGTGGGGAGCCCCCCTGGCACCAGTTATTTTTGTGACCCAAAGAAGTTGGGTATGTGGCAAAGCCTCAGATATAAAAATAAAAATATAAATTTATTTTTTACAAAATATAGTTGTTTTAGGTATATACTAAATTCTTATATTATCAAAATAATTTTTTTTAATATTTATATATTTTTCTATGATAAATACAATATCAAAATTATTTTCACACACTCATCAACTTGACTAAATAACAAACAAAATTAATAATACATTTATAAAAATATAGAATTTAAAAAAATAAAATAGTTTAAAATATGTATATCTTTGTAATTAAATAAATTCATAATAATAAAAAAGGGTAAGAAATTATCATCTGATAAAATCCTACCCTTTTAAAATTAGATTATTATTTATTCTAAATCTTCCCCATTACTTGCTATAACTTTTTTGTACCAGAAGAATGATTTCTTTCTGCTTCTTTTCAAAGTACCATTACCAAAATCATCTCTGTCTACATATATGAAACCATATCTTTTAGACATTTCTCCAGTACCTGCTGAAACTAAATCTATAGGACCCCAAGTAGTATATCCTATCAAATCAACTCCATCTATTTCAACAGCATCTTTCATGTTTTTGATATGCTCTCTTAAATAGTCGATTCTATAATCATCTTCTACATAACCATTTTCATCAACTTTATCATGAGCACCTAATCCATTTTCTACTACAAACATAGGTTTTTGATATCTATCATAAATATCATTTAAAGTAACTCTCATTCCTAGCGGATCAACTGTCCAACCCCATTCAGTTTGTTTTAATTCTGGGTTTTTAATATCAGCTGCTATATTGTCTTTAGGCATAGTGTATTTACTTTTATCAGCACTAGCACATCTAGTTGTATAATAAGAGAAAGAAATAAAGTCAACTGTATATTTCTCTAATAATTCTAAATCTTCTTTCTCCATTTTTATATTTAAATTTTCTCTTTCAAATTTTTTCAAAGCAAAATTAGGATATTTCCCTCTTGATTGTACGTCAACAAAGAAATACATTTCATCATTTTTCTGCTGAGCTGCTAATACATCTTCTGGTTTTGAAGAATAAGGATAATAAGTTCCAGCAGCAAGCATACATCCAACTTTATTATTAGGATCAACTTCATGAGCTATTTTAGTAGCTATTGCACTTGCAACTAATTCATGGTGGCTAGCCTGATATTTCATTTCTTCTTCATTTTCGCCTTCTTCAAAATACAATCCAGCTCCCATAAATGGTGCATGTAAAATCATATTTATTTCATTAAAAGTAAGCCAATATTCTACTAATCCTTTATATCTATTAAAAATAGCATTACAAAGATTTTCATAGAATTTAATCATTATTCTATTTTTCCATCCGCCGTATTTTTTGATTAAATGCATAGGACAGTCAAAATGTGTTATAGTAACTAAAGGCTTTATATTATATTTTAAACATTCCTTAAATACATCTTCATAAAATTTCAAACCTTCTTCATTAGGCTTTTCTTCATCGCCGTTAGGGAATATTCTGCTCCAAGCGATAGACATACGGTAAACGCTAAATCCCATCTCGGCAAAAAGTTTTATATCTTCTTTATAATGGCTATACATTTCTATAGCATCTTTAGAAGGATAAAAATGTTCATTATCAAAATCAAACATCTTCATCTTACCTGTAATAACAGCTGCTCTGTCCTTACCGTGCGGAGCAACATCTACATTTGCTAAACCTCTTCCGCCTTTATTAAACCCGCCTTCGCACTGATTTGCTGCAGTAGCACCGCCCCATAAAAAACCTTTTTTAAATGGCATAAATAAACTCCTCTTATAAAAAGATATTTAATAACAATAGTATAGATATAAATAATATAATACAAATATATATAAACTCCAACAAAAAAATTGTCATATTAATATGGAAATTATTTAATTTGAGTTTTATATCAATATTAATATAATAATGTTATATTAATAACAATAATATAGATAAATATTAAATAAGGATAATAATATGAAAGAAAAATTTAATGCTTTTATGGAAAGCAAATTTCTTCCTATAATGTCTAAAGTAGCTGGTAACAGATATCTTAACTGTATTAAAGACGGATTCGTATTTGCAACACCTTTTATTATAATAGGTTCATTCGTTTTGCTTTTATTCAATCTACCATTGAATGACCCTACTAACTTTATGTATTTCAAGCCTTACGAAAATTTTGTAAATGCTTTTTCTGGACATTATATACAAATATTCAATGTTAGTATGGGTATAATGTCTTTATTTATATCATTTGGTATAGGATATTCATTGGCAGGATATTATCAGCAGGACCAGCTTAGTAATGGTTTTTTATCTATGTATGCTTTCTTATTATTATCAGCAAAATCATTAGCTGTAACTGTAATAGGAGCTGCTGCTGAATTATTACATGTTGCTGAAAACGTTAATGTCGGAGTTTTAGATGCCAGATATATGGATGCTAAAGGTCTTTTCGTTGCTATTATTGCTGCTATCTTATCTGTAGAAATATCAAGATTCTTAGTAAACAAAAGAATTATGATTCAGCTTCCTGATTCTGTTCCTCCTGCAATATCAAAATCTTTTGAAATTTTAATTCCAGTAGCAGTTATATCTTTCTTATTCCAAACTGTAAACTGGATAATACAAAGCAACATGAAAATAATGATACCTGATTTAATTATGAAAATATTACAGCCGTTATTAAGTATGTCAGATGGTTTAATATCTATAATTATAATATTGTTATTAATACATGTATTATGGTTCTGCGGTATACATGGAGCGAATGTTGTTAATGCTATTATAACCCCTATAGTTCTAACTAACTTAGCTGCTAACCAAGCTGCTCTTGCTGCTGGTCAGGAAATACCAAAAATATTTGCCGGTGAGTTTATGAACAGTTTCGTATATTTAGGCGGTTCTGGTGCAACTTTAGGTTTATGTATAGCTATGATCATGACTAAGAATGCTCATTTAAAATATGTTGGAAAACTTTCTATAGTACCTGGTTTCTTCAATATTAACGAGCCTATTATGTTTGGTGCTCCTATAGTTATGAACCCAATATTTGTTATACCATTTATATTAACTCCTATTATAAATGCTATAATTTCTTATTCATTCTTTAAATTCCATCTTATAAGCAGAATAGTTGGTTTAGTACCTTGGACTACTCCTTCTATATTAGGTTCATTTATTTCTACTAATTTACATTTCTTAGCTCCTGTATTAGTAATAGGACTAATTATATTAGATTATTTCATATATAAGCCATTCTTGGATATGTATGTTAAAGAATTGGAAAAAGAAGAAAGTGCCAATTAATTTAAAATAAATACTATACACATTATTACAGGCATTGCTAATGATAAAAAATCATTAGCAATGCTTTAATTTTATATATACCTAAACAATTATATTTTGCCAATTTTAGTTTTTTCAATTTTATTGCTTGTGGTGGCTTTGCCCACCGCTCTGCGAACTTCATAACACCCCAAGTTCTTTTGTGACCGAATGGAGTTCTACGACCATAGGAAGTCCTTTAGGGTGGTATTGGCACAGGCGAAGCCCGCCTGCGACGAGAACCTATATCCTCGACAGGCTCGGATACGCTTCGCGAACAACTACATTTTTAGTCCAAATTTAGGATATATCCTATATTTAATAAGTATTTTTCAAATATAAAGTTCTAGCAATTGAGTTTTCGCGAAGTGTGCCGCGACCGAAGGGAGTACCTTTAGGTATGGCAGCTACTTTGACGAAGTCCGCAGAGCGTGTGCGGCAAAAAAGTAGATAAAATTTACATAAAGTGCATAGGTTAACAAACTTAAAAATTTTCAGTATATACCAAAAATTTTTAACTTTGTCATTTTTTTAGTCAACTTTTTCCCGCCGCAA
>NZ_CALXRM010000091.1 GCF_944390845.1 uncultured Brachyspira sp. | reverse complement strand
CAAAGCCCTGCAGATATTTAAAATTTAAAAAAATTATTTTTGACAAAATATAATTGTTTAGGTATATACTAAATATTTTTTAGTAATTTAATTAGAATATTTTTTTTTCACTTCCTCTTAAGTGAAACTGTGCTGAATAATTGTACACTTGCTTAGGAGTATTGAATGTTTTTGGTTCTAATAATACTTTTGTAGCGTTAATACCTATATCAAATGCTGGGAATACAACTTCTGATATATTTTGATTTTCTGAATATAAATTAACAACTTTATCAAATGATATTATTGATACATCTTCAGGTATTGATAAATTTAATTCTTTTAAAGCTTTTAATATACCTATAGCAACAATTTGATTAGCTGCTAATATTGAATCGAATTTTATATTATCTTTTACAAGTTGTTTTATGATATCATATCCGCTGTCGCTGTTATTAAAATCCCCATAATATACTCTGTCTGTACCATTATCTAAATGATGACTTTCAATACTTTCTAAAAATCCGTCTTTTCTTTCTTTAGCATTACTTAAATTTAAACTTCCTGTAATTATTATAGGATTTTTTGCTCCGCCTTCTATCAATAAATCAGTTGCTTTTTTAGCTGCACTAAAATTATCAGATAAATTTTTTATATATATATCTTCAAAATCTAAATTTCTATCTACTAATGAAACAATGTTGGTATTTCTATTATAAGGCAATTTATCTCTTTTAGCTGAAGCTGGAACCCATATTACACCTATATCTTTATCTTCTTCTATTCTTGAGAAAATTTTTTCTTCTTCTTCTATAGATTCATTTGTAAGGTATATTTCAAAAGGTGTATTATTTTTTTGAACTGTAAATATTATACCATTGAATAAATCTAAATAAAAAGTATTACTTAAATCTGGTATTATTAATATAACTCTTTTTACATATTTTATATTGAAGCATTCATCAATGCCTTTATTTTTTAAAATATCGTTAATTTTATTTCTTGTAGATTCTTTTACAGAATTCGGATCTTTCAACATTCTAGAAATAGTAGCAGGTGAAATGCCGCTTATTCTAGATAATTCTCTTATCTTCAATTTTGTATTTCCTTAAATTATTTATATGTTTGTTTTAAAATAATTAAACATTTGAAATATATTATAATATTAGATAAAAAAAATCAATCTAAATTATATTATTAAAATAATTTATTATAAATAAAGCTATTGACTTTTTTTTGTTTTTTTTTATTAAAAAAGTTTTATTTTTGATATTTGTAACAATTTTATTGTATAATTTTATTTGTATATGGATTATACGTAATAAAATTTTATCTTGTTTGAAAAAATTAAATAAATAAAAATTATAGATGTAAAATATTATTATAACAAAATTTTAATTTCTTTAATTTTAAATAAAAAAATAAAGAATAAATAGCTAACAATATATAAAAATAATTGACTTTACTAAAATTTATGATAATATAAAGTTTATCAATTTTAGGATAATGTATATGTTTTTAATAAGCAATTTACAACAAATGTTATTCTTAAATCAGGACTCATTTCCCGAGATAATTTCTCTATAATATGCCGTGTGCATATTCGACCCTTACATCTAATTAATAATCACATAACTAATTAAAATAAAAAGTATCAATATGTATTTTTTGTTTTGAAGTTATATATTAATTTTTATCATTTGAAAAGTTTTATTAACATTTTTATAAGGAATTTTTTATGTCTAAAGTATTAGTTGAATTTATAAATACATGCCCTACTTGTGATGGGTATTCATCATATTTGAATGAGCTTCAAAAAAGTTACGGAGATAAAATAGAAGTAAAATTATATTATGCTGGAAAAGATTTTGATTATTTAGCAAAGTATGGAATGGTAGACAGAGGAACATTGATTATAAATGGAAAAGACAGATACGATGTTTTAAGTAAAAAATTAATTGAACAAGAAATTAAAAAAGCTGTAGAAGCTCAAAATTCATAATTGGAATAAAATAATATGTTGATGCATTTTTTATATGTATTCTGGGACTTTTTAGTTATAAGTTCTGAATGGATTGTTATAAGTTTAATATTATCTGGAATAATACATGCCTTTGTTCGTCCACAGGCTTTGCAAAAATCTATAGGCAATAAAAAGTTATCTTCTTTGATAAAAACAACTATATCAGGAGCTCTTTTGCCTATATGCAGCTGCGGTGTATTGCCTTTGGCTTTGAGTTTATATAGAACTGGTGCATATTTGGGGCCTACACTTTCTTTTTTGGTAGCAACTCCAATAATAAATCCTGCAGCAATAATAGTTGCATTCGCTATGTTGGGTAAAGAAATTACTATTATATATATTTTATGCGGAATATTTCTTCCTTTAATAATAGGAATGTTAGGAAATATTTTCGGCGGTAAAGAATTGATATCGCCTGAAGTTTTAAAATTACAAAGTATGAATATTAAAATTCCTGAAAATACTTATGTGGATAAAACACCATGGTATAAAAAATTATTCAATGGTATTTTATGGGGATTTAATAATCTTGGAATAGAGATAAGCAGATTTATATTATTAGGTACTTTATTTGGTGCAATATTAATAACTGTAATACCTCAGTCATTTGTTATGCAGTATTTAAGCAATCCAAAATTAGTATCAATAATAGGAATAACTGCAGTAGGCTGTATAATGTATGTATGTGCTTTGGGACATATACCATTTATAGCAGCATTGATATCGGCTGGTACTTCACCTGGTATAGCTATAACATTTTTAATTACTGGGGTTGCTACTAACATATCAGAATTAATTAGCATTTACAAGCTCATAGGTAAGAGAACCTTAATCATATATTTAATTTCTATGCTTTTTTTTGGTATCTTGATAGGTTACATTACAAATATTTTATTAACGGATAGTTTTACGCCCATCTTTGATTTATCAAATTCTAAGAAGCAGATAGAAATAGCTAATAATTTAAATATAGCTTTTCCAGATTGGTTTAGAAATATATGTGCTGTTGTTGTCTTATTTATGGGCTTGTATTCATGGTTTATGGTAATAGTAAAAAAAATACAACTATTATTAAATAAATCAAGCAAGGAAAAAGAAATTCAATGTTAAGAATATTGTATGCTATATGTATTTGTATATTTTTTATATCTTGCATTGGAAATAATATAGAAAATATAAAAGATGCTGAAGGTATAAAAAACAAAGAATTATATAGCGTTTATATTAATAAATATTCTAATAAAGAATTATTAACTTTTTTGGAAGGTGATTTCAGCGGAGATAATGAAGATGATTTGATAATAATATATAAAGAATCTGAATATTCAAATAAATTAGTTGGAATATATAAAGATTCTAATAGCGGAAAAATACTGATGACAACTCCAATACCTGCTCCTATAGAGAATTATACAATCAAATTCTACAATATAGATGAAAAAGTACCTAATGAAATTTTGGTATCAGGTAAAAAGGGTGCTAGTATAGGTTTTGCTGTTTATAGGCTTGAAAATGGAGAGCTGATCAGTTTGTTTGAAAATGGCATGGAAAAATGTTGCTAAGATAAAAAATTAATTAAAAGAATTCAATAAGGAGAATAAGAATGAAAAAAATTGTGATTATTTTTTCTATGATGTTGTTTGCTGTTTCATGCGGAGGCGGTGATAAAGTATCTAAAGGAACAGATGCTTCTTCTATTCCGGAAGACGTACAAGCTATAGTTGCTGATTATAATTTGGAAGAACTAAGCGATGCAGATAAAAAATACAAAATTAATTTAGGATATTATAACTGCGATCATATGACAGCAGCTTGTGTTGGAGAGGATACAGGAATATTTAAAGCATTGGGTTTGAATGTTACAGTTACAGGTAATGGTAATGTTCCGGAAGCTATGAGTGCAGGTCAAATGGATATGGCTTATGCAGGTTTTACAACTACTTTGAATGCTGTAAAAAATAAAGTACCTCTTTTTATAGCAGCAGAAAATCATACAGGCGGTGCTGAGTATTTCGTTGTTTCTAAAGACATAGAAAAGCCGGAAGATTTACTTAATAAAAAAATATCTATGGGAGCGAATGCAGAAACAGTAAATTTAAACTGGGCTGAATGGACAGAACAATTGAATATACCTAGAGATACAAGCTATTATGAAAATTTTTCAATGAGTGATTCAGATGCATATTTTGCATTTAAATTAGGACAATTAGATGGTTACGGTGCATGCGATCCTTGGGGTTCTATGGCAGAATATGAGAACACTGGTAAAATATTAAAAAGACAAAATACTGACAGAGAAATAGACGGACATGGAACTTGCTGTAAAGTTTGTATGAATTATAACTTTGCTAAAGCTCATCCAAAATTGGCAGAAAGAATATTACTTGCTCATGCTATGTCTATAGAATATATGTATCTTCACCCTTATAAAGCAGCAGAAATATTTGCTGAAAATTATAATGTTCCTTTGGAAGTAGGTCTTATGACTTTATGGAAAAAACTTAATGAAGAAGGAAGAACTATCACTTGGAAATTGAACAGAGATTATGTTCATAATCAAATGAAAACTATGAGAAGATTAGGCGTAAGAGATGATATTAATTCTCTTGATATAGATGATTATATTGATTTATCTTACTTTGATAACTGCGGTGCTAAAGATTTTGATGTATTTATTAAAGAAGAAGTTGATCCAATATTCCCTCTTGGTATGAGTTATGAAGATTGGAGAGCTAAAGCAGTTGAAGTTGATAATATTAAAGAAGAGCCAAAAGCTTAAAAAGATAGTATATACTGAAACAAATATACTTTGTTAAAAATAAATTTATATTTTTGTTTTTATATCTGGGGCTTTGCCCCACCGCTCTGCGGCTTACGCAACACCCCACTTTTTTTGCGACCTTAGGGAGTGCCTGCGACCATAGGAAGTCTTTAGGGCGGTACTGCCACAAAGAAGCTATATCCTAGATAAACTCGGATACGCTTCTCGAAAGGCTATATTTTAGATTAAATTAATAAATTATCTTACATGTAATATAATTTTAGTATGATTTAGTACTAATTTTTACACTTGCACTTTTTGGTTCTTTTTGCGGCGGGAAAAAGAACAACAAAAAAATTGACAAACTCTAAAATTTTTAGTATATGCTGAAAATTTTTAAGTTTATCAAATTTTTGCTGTTATTTTTTGAAACAAAACTTCTTCTATCACAAAAGAAGCAGATACATAGCCTGCTTAGAAATCTCATATATCAAAATAGAATATTAATTTTATTTTGATGTATTTATTAATGAAAGGAATAAGATGAATATATGATAAAAAGAAATAAATATATTATTATATTTACTGTTATTTTTATAATATGCTTAATCTTATTTCAAAATTATAAAAAAGCTTTAGATAAAAATAAAAAAGATAAAATAACAATAGCATGCGGAAATGATGCTTCCGGAATGCTGTTTGATTATATAATAAATAGTAAAGAGTCTAATATAGAATTTTCTAATTTAGATTATATACAGTTTTTGGATTGCTGCGGTTCTCAGGCTGAATTTGCTTTTATATCCGGTAAGGTTGATATGGCAGTTTTATGCCCAGATGCAGCTTTTCAATTGATGTCTGTAGATACAAATTATTATATAGTTGATTCTATAGTAAATGGTTCTAATATATTGGTTTATTATGATGAAAGTTATGATGATATTGAACCAAAATATATTGGATATATGAATAAAAGGTTATTGCAGGAAGCCCTTTTAAAAGAAAGATATAAGAATTCTAATTATTATCCAATGCTTGCTGCTGCTTTGCCTTATGCTTTAGAAAAGAAAACAGTTGATGCTATTTTTATTGATATTATATTGGCTTTAAAAATTAAAAATGCCAGATTTAAAAAGATAGATACAGAAAAAACTGATTATTATTTAGTTGCATCCAAAAAATTAAAAGATACAGTTATGCTTAATGATTTTATCAAAGTTTATAATGAAGCTATTGATGATATTGATAATGAAACAGTATTATCAAATGTACTTGCTGATTATTTGGATATTTCAAATTCTGAAGGAGAAATGAATATATGGAAAACAATGGGCGTCAGGTTCCACAAAATAAAAGCAGAGTAATAAATTTAGGAAATGCAGGAAATAGTATGTTTATGAAATTTTATAGTGTTTCTGTACTTCTTGCTATTATGATTATTTGGTATTTTCTTGCTAAAAAAATAGATAATAATTTATTGCTTCCGGACTTTATACTTACTTGTAAAGAGTTTTTTAAGTCTTGGGTTGATTCATATACGGTACAAAATTTACTTATAACATTAGAAAGAGTGTTCAGAGGATTTATTATAGCTTGTATTATAGGTTTGCCTTTAGGACTTATTATGGGATATTCAAAACCTATACTTTTAGCAATATCGCCAATAATAAACTCAATAAGACAGGTACCTATAATGGCTTGGATACCATTGGCTATAGTTTGGTTTGGATTAGGTGACGGCCCTACAATATTTTTGATTACTATGAGTGCAATATTTCCTTTAATAATAAATACAATAGACGGAGTTAGAGGAATAGATCCTAATTATATAAATGCTGCCAGAAGTATGGGAGCTAAAAATGTAGATATAATGCTTGATATAATTTTACCTGGTGCCTTGCCTTCATTTCTTACTGGATGCAGACTTGCTTTAGGTTTGGGCTGGATGAGTGTAATATGTGCGGAGTTTATAGCTACAAGCAAAGGATTCGGATTTATACTTGTTGAAGCTCAGCAAAGACTTGAAACTCCTAAACTTTATGCTCTTATGATAGTATCAGCTATTATAGGATTCAGTATGGATAGAATATTAATTATATTAGAAAAATTACTTACTTCTTGGAGATTTAAAAATGGCAATTCTTGAAGTTAATAATGTATGCAAGTCTTTTAAAACTTCAAAGAAGGCTCCGGAAGTTGAAGTATTAAAGGATATTAATTTTCAAATAGAGAAGGGTGATTTTGTTACATTGCTTGGCCCTTCAGGATGCGGAAAAACAACTCTTTTAACTATCATTGGAGGGTTCCAAAATCCAAGTTCCGGAGAGGTATTACTTGAAGGTCAAAGAATAGAAAAGCCTTCTTCTGACAGGGGATATGTATTTCAAAATTACGCTTTGTTTCCTTGGATGAATGTTGAGAAAAATATTCTTTATTCTTTAAAATTTTCCAGCATGACAAAAGAGGAAAAAAGAAAAAGACTAGAAGAATTACTTGAAATGTCTCATCTTAAAGGACATGAAAAGAAGTATCCTATATCACTTTCAGGAGGAATGCAGCAGAGAGTTGCAGTAGTAAGAGCATTAGCACCTAATCCAAAAATATTGCTTTTAGATGAACCTCTTGGGGCAATAGATTTACAAATGAGAGAGCATATGCAAAATGAATTATTGCAGTTAGTTAAAGAAAGCAACAGTACTATATTAATGGTTACTCATGATGTTTCGGAAGCTGTTTATATGAGTGACAGAGTTATTGTTATGAGTTTAAATAAAGGTGAAATAGTTGCTGATATAAAAATAGATTTAAAGCACCCTAGAGAAAGAGACAGTGCAGAGTATTTAGAGCATGTTAGGGAACTTACTAATAATGTTAAAAAGGCTTTTATAAATAAACCTATTGAAGCATAATAGTATTTTCTTTAATTTATAAATTTTAATAATTACAAATATTTTCGGAGGAGTTAATTAAGATGAAAGTAGCTTATATTTTCAGCAGCCAAAATTCGCATATGATTTTGGATAAGATGGTAATTCCGCAATTATTAAATGATAATCATGGAGCGGAAGTTGTAGGTATGATGTTTTTTGCAGACAATACTTTTATGCTTACTAAAGGAAGCAGTGTCGGAGACAGACTTTCAAAAGTATTGGAAAAGAAAAAAATACTTCTTATGGCATGTAATATCTGTGCTATAGAACGCGGTATAGATGATAAGCTTATTGATGGTGCTTGCATAGGCTGTTTCCCAGATTTATATAAGGCTTTGGAAGGAAGCGGTGTAGAGCAAGTTATAACTTTATAAGGAGTATTTATGTTTGACGCCAATTTTATGGATAAGTATGGTGTATCTGATAAATATCATAATTTACCTTCAGATATACAAGAGGCAAGATTAAGATTAATAAACAGAGTTATAGATACAGGCTGTACTATTAATAGTGAAGAAGCTATTAAAATATGCGGAGATGAAAAACTATATAATACTTTATTAGAAAAAGAAATTATCACTATGAGCGGTGATTCTGTGGCATTTTTATATCCTGTATCAGCTATGGAAACTAATCACAGAGTTAAACTTGCTGACGGCAGAGAATTTTGTTCTATGTGTGCTATAGATGCTTTAGGTTCTTATAGTTTATTTCATCAGGATACTGAAATTAATTCTTTATGCAGTCAAACTGGTGAAAAAATATATGTGAGAATTAAAGACAGACAAATAGCTGAGCATTACCCTAATGATATTCATGTAATTCATGTGGATTTGAATAAAAATAAGAATTGGGCAAGTACCTGCTGAAATATTATGAATTTCTTTGGTTCAAAGAATGACATGAATGAATGGCTTAAAAATCAAGATATAGATAATAATACAATATACCTTTTAGATTTGCCTACAGCTTTTAGAGTAGCTACGGCTATATTTAGATTATAAGTGGTTTCCTTAAAATTAATTATATATAAGCGATAGATACAATTAATATATCTATCGCTATTTTTTATTTATAAGATATTTCTTTTCCAATTATTTTATCAGAGAATATACCATTATTATAAACTATATTGCCTCTTACAATAGTAGTTAGAACTTTTCCTCCTCTCTTAAAACCTAAATAAGGAGACCAAGCTGCTTTTGTAATTATATCTTTTTCTTCTATTTCTGAATTGTCATTTAAATCTATTATAACAAAATCAGCATCATAATTTTCTTGTAATAAGCCTTTGTTTTTTATACCGAATATTTTTGCTGTATTTTCAGTCATTATTTTTGTTAATAATTGTAAATCTATAGTATTATCATTAACTTTTTTGAGCATTAATTCTAATGAATGTTCTACAGAAGGAATGCCGAAAGTTAATTTTTCCATTTTTTCACTTATCAAATGAGGAGCATGATCAGTTCCAATAGTGTCAATTGTACCGTCTAGTATTGCTTTCCATAAAGCTTCATTGTCTTTTTTTTCTCTTAATTCCGGTTTCATTCTAAGAAGCATTTTATTTTTATCATTTTTATTAACATCTTCAATATTTAAAAATAAATGATGAGGAGTAGCTTCTCCATATATTATCATTCCGGAATCTTTCGCTTTTTTCAATGAATTAATTTCACTTTCTAAAGATAAATGACATAAATATAATGGAGTATTTGTTTTTTTAGCTATACTAATTGCCTTATCAACCATTTTATCTTCAGCATGTACAGTAACTATTTTAGATACTTCAAATAATTTTTCTAATATTTTATCATCTTCTACAAGCATGTTTCCTGTTGAAGCATTAAAGAAAATTTTTGTTGATGCAGCATCATTAATGATATCTTTTATATCGTCACTATTGTCTGTTTTACTTCCTCCAAAATGAAAGCCATAATCAACATAAGATTTTCCAATCATCATAGATTTTTTTGAAAGTAAATTTTCTTTTGATATGGTGTTTGGTATAGTATTGGGCATATCCAAAAATGTTGTAACACCGCCTCTTGCCGCAGCTTTACTTCCAGAATTAAAACCTTCTTTATGAGTAAGTCCTGGATCTCTCATATGTACATGAGGGTCTATAATTCCAGGAATCACATAATTATAGTTTGCATCTATTATATTATCATCTTTATAGTTTAAATAATTATTATCTAAATCTATTTTTTTTATTTTTTCGTTTTCTATAATGATAGAAACTGTTTTATTATTTATAGTTTTAGCATTTTTTATAATCATATATTTTATCTTCTCTAGATATACTGAAAATTTTTAAGTTTGTCAATTGATTTACTTTATATAAATGTTATCTACTTTTTTGTCGCACAAAAAAGTAGCAAAAAACGCACATACTACAGCTTAATATTTTAAAAATATCTATCAGATATAGTGTAATACTATAATTTAGTTAGCACCTTGCCGCAGGACTTTCTTCCGTCTTAAAAGAAGTGGGGTTCTGGACGCTGTGTACTTTGTAATGGCAAAGCCCCATATATAAAAATAAAAATATAGTTGCTTATGTATATATATATTATTAATATAAATTATTTTCCTATTTCTCTGTTACAATAATAGCAGAAATCTCCGTAGCTTCTTTTCATAACTTTATTTTTTGTTTTTTCAAAGTGAGTAACACATTTACTATTTGTACAAAGCATTTCTTTATTTTCTACTATTGGGTAAGGTTTCTCTTTTCTTTTAGATGTTAATTCTATTACTCCTGAAGCAATGGCAAGCATAGCCATTCTAGTAGGTACGCCGTTTCTAGCCTGAACAAAATATTTAGCATATTTTGTATCATCTAAATCTATATTAATCTCATCTACTCTTGGAAGAGGATGCATTATTATCATATTATCTTTACATTTACCCTCTATAGTAGCTCTTGATATATTGAATGCATTTTTTACTTTTTCAAATTCTTTAATATCATCAAATCTTTCTTTCTGTATTCTTGTCATATATAAACAGTCTATATCTTTAAGTATTTCTTCGTAATTATTTAATTTTTTATATTTGATTTGAGATTTATCTAATTCTTTTAATATATAATCAGGTATTTGTATAATATCAGGAGAAACAAAATAAAACTCTCCATTAAACCTTTTTAAAGCTTTTGCTAATGAATGAACAGTTCTTCCATATTTAGTATCACCTACAAATGCTACTTTTTTATTTTCTATACTTCCAAGTTCTTCTCTCAAAGTATATAAATCTAATAATGTTTGGCTAGGGTGTTCATTAGATCCGTCCCCAGCATTTATTATAGGACAATCTGTAACTTCTTCTGCAAATCTGGCAGCTCCGTCTATATTATGACGCATAACTATAACATCAGAATAAGCAGAAACCATTATAATAGTATCTCTCAAAGACTCACCTTTCATTATAGAACTTTTATCAGGGTTGTCGAAACCTAATTCTTTACAGCCCATTTTATAAGCTGCTGAAGTAAATGATAATCTAGTTCTAGTGGAAGGCTCAAAAAATATACTTGTCATTATTTTGCCGTCCAATATTTTCATTCTTTCTTTACTATCAGTATTATCTAATCTTTTAGCAACATCCAATACCTCAATAATTTCATCTTTTGATAACTCTTTGACAGATATAAAGTTTCTCATTTTGGCTCCCTTACAAATAATTTAATATGATAATATGTTTTTTGATTTTGGGCAAAAAAAAGGAATAAAATTGTTAAAGATAACAACTTTATTCCTTATATTTTTAAAAAATTCCAAATTCGTTAAGTTAAATAAATAGATCGAATATAGTAACAAATAAAAAATTGACTTGTGCTTTAAAAAAATATTTTTCATCTTTTTACCTATTCTTTATAAATTGAATGGATTATATCATACATATAGAAAAAATCAAGTAATAATTTATCATTTATATGTTTAAGAGCCATAGATATTGCACATTTTTAGTTTAAAAAAAGAAGGTATTCCTTATAATTTAAATTGCTACAA